>JAJFFE010000197.1 GCA_021776775.1 Planctomycetota bacterium
GACCAGAGCTGAGGCAACGTCGTCCTCAGGTCCGTCTCACGGGTGGACTTCTCGTACCTCCGCGTAGCTTTCCCCCGCTTCGTGCGATCGATCTGCGTGGACGCTGGACATCGTTAAGCCTCCGGTACGAACCGTCAGTTGAACTCGACTCCCCAACTCGTCGCGCGTCAACTCCTTGAGGTCGAAACGCCAACGGTTCGGAGAATCGGGGTCTCGTTCGTGCCCCCAAAATTCTCCGAGACGTTCTATTTCGAAGAGTTGATGCGAAGAGGTCCGCGCTGCTGCCCGCCACGACCTGATGTCACTTTCGTGTCGAGTATTCGACCATGATATCCGCGGCTCGGAGGGTGGGGGAGCGCTCAGTTCGTTTCAGCAGAGTCGCGTTGGCCCTCGCGGCTCGGGGCGGCATTATCTGGGCATGACCCGCACAGCTCGCTCTCAACGCACGTATGACCATCGACTCAAGCAGCTCGTCTACCCGACTGGCGACATTCAGATCGCCATCGACCAAGGAGTGCCGCGCTCGACCGCGAATCGCTGGTTGACGAGTCCTCCGGTTGAGGTCGTCTCGGTTGACGGCTTGGACTTCACGATCGACGAATTGCGTAGCGAGTTGTTCGCGCTGCGCAAGCTCAACCGGGAGCTCTTCGCGCTTCTTCGCCTCTTCGTCGTGCTGGTCAAGGTCTCCGGGTTCTCGTTGGCGAGGTGTCGCCTTCCCGAGGGCTGGAAGAAGCGGGCGATCCTGAAGGCCGCGAAGACTTCCAGTCGGGCTCTTCCAATGACGGTCGTGCTGCGGGTGCTTCGCCTGTCTGCGCGGCGGTACCATACATGGCAGCGATCCGATGTCGCGTGCAAGCTTGACGACATGTTGTCTTGTCCGCGGACGTCCCCGCACCAGCTGACTCTTGGCGAGTGCGCGTCGTGAAGGAGATGGTCACGTCGGACAAGTACCGGCATGTGCCGACGGGGACGTTGGCGATTCTGGCGCAGCGACTCGGGCGAGTCTTCGCGTCGCCCACAACTTGGTATCGACTTGTTCGAGTCCATCGCTGGCGTCGACCGCGTGGACGAGTCCACCCAGCGAAGCCGAAGGTTGGGATCCGGGCGTCGCGGCCGAACGAGATCTGGCACGTCGACACTACGGTCATTCGATTGGTCGACGGTACCCGCGCCTACTTGCATGGAGTGATCGACAACTTCTCTCGTCGGATTCTTGCGTGGCATGTCACGGAACGGTTCGATCCGACTAGCACGGTCGAAATCTTGAACGCAGCCACTCTGAACGTGCAGCCCAAAGATGGCCCGCCAGACGTGATCGTCGACGGGGGACCCGAGAACTACAACCAGGGTGTCAACGACCTGGTGGAGTCCGGCCGTCTTCGTCGACTGCTCGCGCTGTTCTACGTCGAAGAACACAACACACGACTTCCGCACAACGCCTTCCGAGGCCAGTCGCCTGACGAGATGTATTTCGGGACCGGCGACGACATCCCGGACGAACTCGAGGCCGCCAAGAACCACGCGAGGCAGGAGCGGTTCGAGCTGAACCGACAAGCCGCGTGTGGCAACTGCGAGGAAGAGTGGGGTACCGCGACGAAAGCGAGCTCAGTGGGGGAGCTGAATGCGTGAAGGACGGGCCGACAAGACTCAGACATTCTGCTCGTACGTCGCCCGAGTACTCATGGCTCGACAGCTTCGTGCGTCGAATCTCGGAGTCGATTCGACGCCGAGCCGAGTGTCGAGTACTCGTCACGGATGTGACACAATGTCGTGGCAGGCAGCACGGCTCGGTACGCGCAAACGACCGCGGTCTCACCGTCCGGCGAGACTGCGAGATCCTCGTGCGGTAGCGGAATCTCGGAGGCAACCAAATGCAACAACGCCGTGATTCGGCTTCCGTTGGCTCGGTAGGCTCGCAGGTGTTGCCTGGTTTAGTAGCTCAGATTGTCCCACGCGTTCGCGCCGACCGGAGTCGTGACGACGGTGCCTAGGTGGTTCGAACCGGTGGAGTCAAACACCGCCGTCGAGTTCCCTCCGACGAAGTTTCCGACCCCATAGCCTCCGGATCCCGCGAGACGCACGCCTTGGTTGTTCCCGAGACTGCGACTACTCTCGATCGCACCGCCACCGGGGGACTCGAGCCCGTTGTTCGTATTAGAGAAGGCGAGACATTCCCGCATGATCCCGGTGCCCCACTGGTAGATTCCCGCGAGGCCATTGTCCGACACGACAGAGTTCTCGATGGGACCACGGTAGCCCACGATTCCAATACGGTTGTCGTGTGCGACGCAGTCGCGGATGACCATCGATCCCGAGCAGTCGATTCCGTTGTGGGAGTTGCCCTGCGCGATGCACGCCTCGACGATGCTGGTCTCGAACCCCGTGTTCTCGTTCGATATCCCTCGATCACCGTTTTCGATGGCCATACAGCGCACGACGTGAATCGTCGCCCCGTTGGCACGAATGCCGTGGTTGCTATTGGAGAGCACCCGTATGTCCTCGACGCGATGTCCCTCGCCATTGTTGATCGAGATCCCGCGTCCCCAGCTGCGTACCGTGCCATTGCGAATCGTGATGTTGTCTTGTCCACCGGGCGCGAGAATGCCGGTGCCGCCGCCGTTACCGATGAGCGAAAACCCGGCGAGGTCGATGGTGACGTGGTTCGCGTTTACGGTGATGCCATTTGCGCCGGGGGTGGTTTGGAGCTCCCCGGTCACGACGTAGCTCCCAGGTGACGAGATCGTGAAGGGAAGAGCCGAGATGATGTTACGGTCTGTCGGCTGAACTCCGCCGGCAGGAGGGGTCAGGTCTCCAGCCAAGAGCGTGACGCTCAAGACGGAAAGGACGATGACGGCCGTTAGTGCGAATCGCATGGGGATCCTTTGTAGGTATACGGGGATATGGGTTTACGGACTCTGATTATCCCACGGTCCAGCGCCGACCGGCGACGTGGCAATCGTCCCGACTTTGCTGTTGGTGCCCGTGTCGGAGATCGCACTGGTCGTGTTTCCGCCGACGTAGTTCCGAACCGCGGTTGCGTTCGTGTTTGGCAGTGCCACTCCCACGTCATTGGAGATCGCTCGGCAGCGATCAGCCACCGCGTTGTCTCCGAGAACGACTCCAGCCGCGGTATTCGAATACGCGACGCAGCCTTGAATCAGACCCAGCCCCGAGACGCCGTTGGCGCTGTTCAAGTTGAAGGAGCTATCGCTGGCCAGAGTTACGCTGTTCAGAACTGCACCCGTGCCTGTGTTCTGATTAGCGACGCAACGCTGGACGAGACTCGCTCCGGCCCCGTTCATCGTGATCCCGTCGCCTGTGTTTATCCGCGCGATCGTGCCCAATACCATCGAGTAGCCAGCAGTCGCTACTCCTCCAGCTCCGTTTCCGGAAGCGAAACACCCGATCACCTGAGCTGTCGTCCCAGCGTCGATACCGCGTCCACCGTTGTCCATCGCTTTCACGGATAGGACACGGACGCCGTCGGACGTCTCGAGGTCGATCCCATCGTTCGCCCAGGACCGGACGCTTCCGTTCCGGATTGTGATGTTCGTGCGCGCACTATCGTCCGCGACGCCGGCCAAAGAACCCGGCACTCCTATCAAGGAGAAACCGTTGAGGTCGAGAGTGACGTGATCGGCGGCGATCGTGATCCCGTTGGACCCGGCGGTTCCAGTGAGGTCCGCCATCACGACGTAACTCCCGGAGCTACTGATCGTAAACGGAAGACTCCGAATCTGACCGCGCTGGGTTGATTGGATCGGTCCCGCGGGGGGACTCAGGTCACCGGCCGTCACGCTGATCGCCATCAGAAACGTGGCGATGAGAAGAGCAGATAAGCTTCGCATTCTAGAACTCGCTTTGCTGTAAGAAGCATGACCAAATGCAGAAACCGAGAGTTCGCAGTATAATCAGAAAGGGGCTCATCGGCAATCGCCACACGAATCAGTAACCCGGATCGAATGCGGTGGCCCCGCAGTCCAGCGTGATCGCAATTCGTCTGGCCGTGCTGTCCAATAACTCGTACGCGATCCACGAATCCTATGGCGAGCTGTGCGTCACCACCTTCTGGACTTTTTCCGCGAGTTTCCGCGGATGGTACCACTGGTCAGTGGTGCTTCAAGAGGGTGGCAGTGAGGAGTCGGTCGGTATCATCGTTGTCATGACCAAGCCGAATCGTGTCCAACACGCTTACGACCATCAATTAAAGCTGCTCGTCCAGTCAACGGGTAATGTCCAAACCGCGATGGACCTCGGCGTGCCGGAGTCCACCGCGAGGGGGTGGTTACAGTCGCCAGTGGGGGAGGTCGTCTCGTTCCCCCCCAGATTCTTGCGACAACGTTGCCGAGTTAAGACGAACCGTTGCGACCTTGCGGAGCTGTCTCTCACCACATTCTGGACTTTTTCCGCGAGTACTCGCGGACGGGATGGTACCACTCGGTAGTGGTACGTCCACGGCACGTGTCGCCGAGACGGTGGGCGTGAAGTCCGGCTATTCAATCTTCGAACTCTTGGCGAAGTGGTTAACGCGGGAGATCCCTCCGTGACCGAGGACCTCGGTCGGATAGTCGACCCCGATCCCCGGGCACAGGCAGCGTTTCGCTTCTCGCCTTCGGACGCGAACTTCCCAGCCTCGCAGCCTCTCCCGCTTCATGATCGACCTCAGAACTCGGCTCGGTGGGGGAGCCAGAGTCCTAAGCCTCCGTAGCCGTCTAAGGAATCAGTTGGTTCTCGGAGATCACCAGCGTAGACGACTGGGTGTCGGGAGTGCTCAAGTCGTCGACGTCGCCGTCAAGATCCAGGTCTGCAGTCGCGATCCGGACACCAGCGGTTCCTTGGATCTGGACTGGTGGTGCGAACGTTCCAAGGCCGTCACCGCAGAGGATCGAGAATCCAGTTCCAATCAATGGAAAGGTGGTTGACTCGTGGTCCGCAGAGACGACATCGAGATGGCCGTCGTTGTTAAGGTCGGCGACGGAGATACTTGGCCCGCGGGAGCCGGCCGTGGGGGTCCACCGATTTTTTGGAGCCCCGGTGTTGATGATAAGATATCAGCTTGAAACGGATTACGCTGCTATTGGTTGCTGATTGATTGAGGTGTTCGAATGGCGTCGACGAGAGGTCCACGGGGTTGGACGAAGCGCGTGAAGAGGGCGCTCTTGAACGTGCTCTCGTTGGGTCGCGTGGTTACGACGGTCCTCGAAGCCGAAGACTCGCTCAGTGACGATCCGAGCGTCCGGTCTCGTTCTGAGTTCGATCAGGTCCGTCGTGAGAACGAACTTCTCAAAGAGGAGCTGCGACTCAAGGACGCTCGCATGGAGCGAGTTTCTCCTCGGCGACGACCTCACTACACACCCGCGGAGCGCATGTCTATTCTCGAACTGAAGGCTTGCCGCGGGTGGTCGGCTGAAGAAGTCGCGAACCGGTTCCACTTGAGTGCAGCGACGG
>JAJFFE010000198.1 GCA_021776775.1 Planctomycetota bacterium
GATGGCGCTGCTCGACGCCGTCGGCTTGAACCCACGTCACATCTTCCGGTACCCGCACGAGTTCTCAGGTGGCCAACGCCAACGCATTGGCATCGCGCGAGCCCTGGCGCTCGAACCGGAGATCATCATCTGCGACGAACCGGTCAGTGCCCTCGATGTGTCCATCCAGGCGCAGATCATCAATTTGCTCGAAGAGCTGCAGGAGCGCTTCAACCTGGCGTACGTGTTCATCGCGCACGACCTCGCCGTAGTGCGCCACCTCTGTGATCGCGTCGCCGTCATGTACTTGGGTCGTATCGTCGAGTTAGCGAGTCGCGACGATCTGTTTCGAGATCCTCAGCATCCGTACACGCGGGCCCTCATGTCGGCAGTGCCGGTGCCGGACCCCGAAATCGAGTCCACGCGGCAACGCATCTTACTCGAGGGCGATGTTCCGTCTCCGCTGACACCCCCTTCGGGTTGTCGCTTCCACCCCCGCTGTCCGGTCCGCAACCTCGTGCCCGACGATCAATGCGCGGCCGAAACCCCAGCGTTGAACTTCACGGGCGAGGGGCGGCGCTGCGCTTGCCACCTGGTGGCTCGTGGTCAGGACCGGTAGCCGAGAAGCCGTGAGGGTTGTTCCCCGTTGCACCGTCTCGATTTCTCCAGGGGTGGTCGATATCCTGCTCCGCTCGCCCCGCTCGATGAGGATCAACATGATTCAACACATGCGTCGCAAGAGTGCCACTGGCTGGACCAGCTGTTGCCGTGTCGTAGGCAGCGTGATCTGCATCTTGCTCGTAGCGATCGCAACGGCCGGGTGCACCACTCTTGATCAGATCATTGAATCGGCCACGGTCGCTGACGCGGACGCCCGACTCGACTCGATCGAAAGCTTGGACGCTGTGGTTCGCGAGTCGCGCCCGGGGGACCCTCTCGCTGTCGAGACCCGCGCCAAGATTGAAGCGTTTCTGCGCTCACGCTTCGAATCGGACCCTGAGACGAAGACCTTTCGCGAGCCAGCCGCTATTCTCCGCTCACAGCTGCTGAGCCTCGCGGTAGCGGGGGAGTTCGATTGCGCGACCGATTTGATCAAGACCGCAGCGCGAGATCGACGATCCCCGGGTATCCGTCTCTTCGCCATCACCCACATGCGTGACTACGAAGTCGTGCAGTTTCGAGACATCCTGATAGAGACTCTGCAAGTCGAACGTGATCTGTTCGTACGCATCGAAGCAGTGAAGACGATCGCCAACGCAGTCATCGATCAACGCGATCTCGCACCTTGGGTCGATCCGCTCCTGAAGATCTTCTTCGATCCGACCGAGCCGAGCTCATTGCGCGTGCAGTCCTATCGAGCCGTGCGTCGGTTGTCCGGCAAGGACTTTCACTTCGAGAACGCCAACGCGTGGCAGAAGTGGTACACGAGTCTCGCGGCGGGGAGATCTTGATTGTCGGACCCCGCGGCGCGACCGAAGCGACGAATACTCACTGCGGTAAAGCTTGCGATCGGAATCGCGCTCGTCGCTTGGCTTCTGACCTCCGATCGATTCGACTTCGCGCAACTCACTAAGATATCGACGGGCTGGCCGTGGTTCCTCGCGGCGCAGGGGCTGTTCCTGTTTTGCATCTTGATCACGCTGTTTCGGTGGAAGCTGCTGCTCGCTGCCGTCGGGGTCAAGTGTCGATACAGCGATGCACTACGTCTCGGGATGATCGGCCTGTTCTTCAATCAGGTAGCACTCGGCTCTACCGGCGGAGACCTGGTCAAGGCGTTCTACATCGCTCGCGAGACACCGGAGCGCCGCCCGGAAGCGGCCTTCTCGGTCTTCCTCGATCGCGTCATCGGCTTGGCCGGCCTTATGTTGCTCGGCGGGGTGGCGCTCTTGATTCACCGATCACTGCTGGAGAAAAATGACGACCTTCGAGTGCTCGGGTGGGTACTCGGCGGAATGTTCGCCTGCGTGATGTTGGCCGGCGCGCTTCTCTCGTGGCGGGGATTCTGGACGCTACCCATTTGGGGCGGAGTCAAGCGGCGCATGCCGGGGCGTGGTGTGCTCGCGCGGATCGCGCGAGCGTTGTGGAGCGTCGAAGGTAAGCGCCAACTACTCGCGATCTCTCTCGGCATCTCGCTGCTGAATCACACCGCTATGGTCTTCATTCACGTGTGCTTGGCGCGCTCCATCGGGACCGAGGCGCCGATCGGTCTGTTCTTCTTCGTGATCCCGGTAGGGCAGTTGGTGTTCTCCCTGCCGCTGACTCCGGGCGGACTCGGCGTGGGAGAGGCGGCGTACGACCAACTCTTTCAGATCGCCGGGCACGGGACCGGACTGGAGTTGGCTCTGCTCCTTCGTTGCACCTGGGTCATGTGGGGGCTGATCGGCCTCGTGTTCTACCTGCGTGGAAAGCGCGACATCGACGCCGCAATCGAGGTCGGACAGCGGGCGACGGATGCCGATCGAGCACAAGTGGCTGAGGCCAATCACCCAAATCGTCGCCCGACGGAGTCGGCCAAAAAGTCGTAAGGCAAATAAAAAAATACACTTAACAACACCCCGCGCGCAGCGAAGCTCCGTGGGACAAGCGACGGCCTGCCCTTGCCGATCCCGGCACGGCTCGTTATCTTGTTGCGCTTCGTAGCTTCAGTGCGGTCGGGACTTACGGACCGTCGGAACACCGCAGTAGCGGAACACCACAGAGTTCAGTTCGGCACTCCGACGGAGTGGCCGGCACACGAGTCAAACAAGAGGTTCAACATGTCGATTCACAAGACACTCGCCGCCGCGTCGGCACTGATTCGCTCCCGAAACGTGCTGAGCCGGGTGGAGCGTATTGCCGAACTCGCCCGCCAGGGTAAGTACGAAGACGGCGATAGCAGCCCGTTCGGTCTGCCGAAGGTCCGCGTTCTCAAAGTGAAGAAGCGCGGGAAAAAGAAGAAGAAGGAAGAAGACGACAAGTAGGCGCGGACCAACTGTCCGGTCAGCCTCGTTGCCCCTTCACCGGAGCAACCCTTCTTCTCTCCGGAAGCGCGGGCATAGTCCCGCGCTTTCCGTATGCATGTCCCGACCTCCCGCGGAAAGACAGGCCCATGAGATACTTCGCCTTCATCCTCCTCGCTATCGTTTCACTCGCCTTGGTGCTGCTTCCAACGGCGTGCACGAAGAAAAAGAGCGGGGGAGGCACCGGGGGAGCCGCGACCGAGAAGACTGGGGCGTACAATCTCGCGATCCCCACGGTCAAATTCGAGTGGGACGCCAAAGCGGGTGACCCGGCGGTCTCCGCCGAGCTCGGTGGGCCGGGGTTCACGGGCGAGGGTTGGGACACGAACCTCGAGTTCGACGCGATGGGCAGCGACAAAGCTGTCAAAGGTGGCGAGATGATTCGCTACCTGCCCGATTGGCCGCCGACGCTGCGTATGGGCGGACAGAACTGGAACACGTCGCTGAACTACATGATTCGCGATCTCTGCTTCCCCTCGTTGGTTGCTCAACACCCGAACACTCTCGAGTTCATTCCGGCTCTCTGTACGCACTGGAAGATCTCGGACGATCGGAAGACCTACTCCTTCCGGATCAACCCGGAAGCGAAGTGGAGCGACGGCACGGCGGTGACGAGTGCGGACTATATGGCGTCGTACAAGCTCTGGATGGACGAGTCGATCCTGTTCCCATCCAATCAGCAGACGTACAAGAAGTTCACTCCGACCGCATTGTCGAAATACATCATCCAGATCGCGGTGGAGAAAGAGAACTGGCGCAACTTCCTATACGCCTCCGGGATGGTGATCTTGCCCGCCAAAGACATCGGCAACCTCACCGGCACCGAATTCCTCGAGAAATACCAGTTCGCGTACACCTCGTTCTGTGGTCCGTACAAAGTCGACATGGAAGATGTCATTCGCGGCAAGTCGGTGACGATCACTCGTAACCCCGACTGGTGGGCGGCCAAGAACCCGGCGTACACCGGCCTCTACAACGTCGACCGATACAAGTTCGTCATCGTGAAGGACGTCAACATTGCGTTCGAGATGGCGAAGAAGGGCGAGCTCGACTACTACGTGATCCCCAAGGCGAAGTGGTTCGTGAAGGACCTGCCGGGCGAAGACTGGGTCCAACGGGGAATCATCTTGCGGACCAAGTTTTTCACGGAAGCGCCCATCGGCACCGGTGGTATCGCGATCAACATGAAGCGCCCCCCGCTCGACGACGTCCGCATGCGCAAGGCGATCGCCCATCTCTACGATCGCGACACCATGATCGACAAGCTGTTCTTCAAAGAGTACGACAAGTTGAGCAGCTACTGGCAGGGCAGCACGTACGGCAACCCCAACAACAAGCCGATCGACTACGATCCCGTCGCCGCCGACGACTTCCTCAATGAGATGGGTTACACCGAGCGCAACAGCGACGGATACCGTTTCAAAGACGGTAGGGTCCTTGAACTAGACTACATGTATCGCTCCAAGACGAGCGAACCGTCCCTCGCTATCGTGCAAGAGTCGTTCAAAACCCTGGGGATCAAGCTCAATCTCAAGCTGCTCACGCCGACGGCATTCTGGAGGAACCTCCAGGACAAGGAGTACGACCTCGCTTCCATGAACTGGGGCGCCATCACGACACCCAACCCTGAAACGTCGTGGAAGGGCGAACTGGCCGACAAGAAGAACAACAACAACGTCACCGGGTTCAAAGACGCCCGTGTCGACGCGCTCTGCGATGAGTACGACAAAGAGTACGACCTCAAACGACGCCAGGAGATCATCAAAGAGATCGACGGCATCGTCTACAAGGCGCACCCGTACGCGCTCGGTTGGTACAACCCGGCCCAACGACTGGTCGTGACGAACAAGTTCAGCTGGCCGGAGTGGGGCGGCGGTCGCACGGAAGACTACGACGAGATTCATTACTCGTGGTGGGTCGATCCGGCGAAGGAAGCGGCCATGAAGGAAGCGATGCAGGACTCTTCGAAGAAGCTCGAAATCCCGCCGATGAACAATCGGTTCTGGATGGAGAAGGCCAAGCAGAGCTCTAAGGGATCTGGAAGCTAAACGCTTTCCGGCACCGAACCGAAAGGGCTCCGTACTCACCATGGGCGCATACTTCGCGCGTCGACTTCTGTTGACGATTCCGACCTTCATCGGCGTGACGATCCTTGTGTTTTGCATCACTCGATTTGTCCCCGGGGGACCGATCGACATGTTGATCATGCAGATGCAAATGGGGTCGAGCGGTACCGGCGGTGGCGAAGCCGTCTCCGGCACGGGCAACTCCAGCGTCGACCTTCCCGAAGAATCCATCGAAGCGCTGAGAAAGCACTACCACTTCGACAAGTGGTTCGGCCACGCCTACGCTCTGTGGCTCAAAGATCTGGTCCAACTCGATCTAGGGAAGTCATACAAGTACGGTATCTCCGTCGTCGAGATCATCACCGAACGATTCCCGATCAGCATGTACTTCGGTCTGCTCGGATTCCTGATCGCCTATATGGTCTGTATTCCACTCGGCGTGATGAAAGCGATCCGACACAGTGGGGTGTTCGACCTGGCGTCGAGCGCCGCGGTCTTCGCCGGATACTCCATCCCCGGCTGGGCGCTCGGTCTTCTGCTACTCATGATCTTCGGTGGCGAGTTGGGCTGGGTACCGATCGAAGGGTTCCGATCCGCGAACTGGGCCGAGCTCAGCTTCTTCGGCAAGATCGCCGATCAGATCCATCACACAATCTTGCCCGTGTTGGCTTACACCGCAGGCAGCTTTGCGTCGCTGACCATCCTCATGAAGAACTCGTTGATGGAGAACCTGGGCCAGGACTACGTGCGAACGGCCTTCGCCAAAGGGTTGCCCGAGCGACGGGTCATTTTCGTGCACGCGTTGCGCAACTCTTTGATCCCCATCTGCACCGGCCTCGGCCACGCAATAGGGCTGGTCATGGCGGGTAGCTACCTGATCGAAAAAGTGTTCAACATCGACGGCATCGGGTACCTCGGATATACGTCGATCCTCGGGCGCGACTACACCGTGGTCATGGGCATTCTGGTATTCAACACAGCACTACTGTTGCTCGGGAACATCCTCAGCGACGTGCTCTACGTGCTCGTAGATCCTAGGATTCGGTTCAGCTAGCCATGTCCAGCACCCCATCAAACAGCGACCCGAGCGTCGAAGAGAAGCAACCGGAATCGGTGCTGCAGAAGCGCTTCCGTCGATTCCGCAGCTTGAAGCGTGGCTGGTACAGCTTCCTGATTCTCTCCACCCTCTACGTCCTGAGCTTCGGTACCTCGTTGGTGATCAACGAGAAAGCACTGTGCGTGAAATACGAAGGCTCGTACTACTTCCCAGCGTTCTCGGGCTTTTACGACGCGAAGACATTCGGACAGCGACGCATCGGTGCCGCGAACTACCGCATACTGAAGGACGAGATGGCCGCGGCCGACGAGGGCAACTGGGTGTTGCTCCCGTTCTACCCGTACGGCACGTCGGAGAATTTCCTGCGCGAGCTCGAGGGAGAGCCACCTCATGCGCCGAGCGCTGAGCACTGGCTCGGGACGGACCTCGCGGGGCGCGATGTCTTTGCTCGACTCGTGCACGGCTTCTGGTACTCACTGACATTCGCGATCGGGGTCGTACTGTTGTCGTACACCCTCGGGGTCCTCGTCGGCGCCATCTTCGGTTTCTTCGGCGGCCGAATAGACATCTACGGGCAACGCCTCGTCGAAGTGTGGGCGGGGCTGCCGTTTCTCTACACCGTGATGATCGTGGCCAGCATCGTCACGCCAAACATCGTCTGGCTCACAGCACTCGTCGCGCTCTTCAGCTGGATGGGAATCACCTACTACATTCGCGGTGAGTTCTATCGAGAGAAAGCGAAGGACTACGTCTCGGCGGCGATCGCGATCGGGGAAAGCCGGCGCTCGATCATGCTGAGACACATCTTGCCGAACGCACTCACTCCGATCATTAGCTTCGCGCCGTTCGCGTTGGTCGGCGCGATCTCGGCGATCGTTTCGTTGGACTTCCTCGGATTCGGACTGCCGGTACCGACACCGAGCTGGGGGGAGTTGATGGACCAGGGGCTACAGACTCTGCGATCGGGGGATTACCACCTCATTCTCAGTCCCTTGCTCGCGCTCTTCTCCACGCTCCTGATGGTCGTCTTCATCGGCGAAGCGGTCCGAGAAGCGTTCGATCCCAAAGTCTTTTCGCGGTTGCGCTGATAGGGACTCATGACCGAGCCAACTGAACCACTACTGAGCGTTCGCGGATTGCGAACTTGCTTCACCGTCGAGGGGAAGCAGGCGTGGGCCGTGGGCGGCGTCAGCTTCGACCTGATGCCGGGCGAGGTCCTTGGAATCGTGGGCGAGTCCGGCTCCGGTAAGTCGGTGACCAGCCTGTCGATTCTCCGGCTCATTCCCGACCCACCGGGAAACATCGCTGAAGGCGAGATCCACTTCGGTGGACAAGACCTCCTGAAACTCAGCTACGACGACATGCGGAAAATCCGGGGCCGAGAGATCGCCATGATTTTCCAAGAGCCGATGACCAGCCTCAACCCGGTGTTCACCATCGGCAAGCAGGTACTCGAGCCGGTCATGCTCCATGAGGGACTGAAGAAGGCAGCGGCGATCGACCGCGCGGTCGAAGTGCTGGAACAGGTCGGAATCCCGGACGCGCGAAAACGGCTCAACGACTATCCGCACCAGTTCTCAGGCGGAATGCGTCAACGAGTCATGATCGCGATGGCGCTGATCTGCAAGCCGGCGATCCTGATCGCCGACGAGCCGACGACCGCCCTCGACGTCACCATTCAGGCGCAAATCCTCGACTTGATGAATGAACTGAAGAGCGCGCAAACGGGATCAGCGATCATTCTCATCACGCACGACCTCGCTGTGGTCGCCGAGATGTGCGACCGGGTCATCGTCATGTACGGCGGGTTGATCCAAGAGATTGCCAGCATCGGCACTCTGTTCGATGAGCCGCTTCACCCATACACCCGCGGGTTGATGGCGAGCATCCCCCGCGAAGAGATGAAGGGGAAGCAACTCGACGCGATCCCCGGGAACGTACCGAGCATTTTCGAGTTTCCCGTCGGCTGCAAGTTCTGCACCCGGTGCGTACACGCCGAAGAACGGTGCCACACCGAAGAGCCACCGCTCGAAGAGATGGAACCCGGCCACTTCGTTCGCTGTCACCGAACGGAGGAGCTTCGATGAGTATTCTCGAGGTGAACGACCTCCGCGTGTACTTCCCAGTCCACGGAGGCATCCTTCGTCACAAAGTGGCAGAAGTGAAAGCCGTCGACGGAATCTCGTTCTCCGTCAATCAGGGTGAAACCATCGGCTTGGTCGGAGAGTCGGGATCAGGCAAGACGACCGTCGGGCGAGCGATCATCAACTTGTTGCGACCGACGAGCCCAGGCGTCGAGCTGAGTGGTTCGATCAACTATCACTCGGAGAACGGCGTCGTCGACGTCAATGGACTCGATCGCAAGGCGATGCATCGGTACCGCGCCGAGATCCAAATGGTCTTCCAGGATCCGTTCTCGAGTCTGAACCCACGCATGACGGTCCACCAGATCATCGAAGGACCGATGAAACTGCACACGACGCTCGACCGCACCGAGCGTCGCAATCAAATCCACGAGCTTCTCGAGCGCGTCGGCCTGCAACGGTCGTACGCAGCGCGCTTCCCGCACGAATTCTCCGGCGGTCAACGGCAGCGGATCGGCATCGCCCGCGCACTCGCGACTCGACCCAAGATCATCATCGCCGACGAACCGGTGTCCGCGCTCGACGTGTCGGTGCAGGCGCAAGTGATCAACCTGATGGAAGAACTCCAGAAGGACTTCGGCCTCACGTACATTTTCATCGCGCACGACATCGGCGTCGTCTATCACGTGAGTGATAGAATCGCGGTTATGTACCTCGGGAACCTAGCTGAGGTCGGCACCGCCGAGCAAGTCTACCGGAATCCGCAGCATCCCTACTCGAAGGCTCTGCTGTCGGCCGTGCCGCACGCCAATCCGCACCGCACGGACAAGAAGCGAATCATGTTGCAGGGCGACATACCGACCCCACTCGCCAAACCGAGCGGGTGCGGCTTCCGCACCCGGTGTCCGATCGCCCAACCGCAGTGTGCCGAGAACGTCCCTCCGATGATCGAACTCGGGGACGGTCATCGAGTCGCTTGCCCCCTGTACGAAACCGAGTTTTAGTCACGCCATTCTCTCCACTCTGTAAGCGTAAGTTGTCCGATATGGTTCATCGTTTCATCGAACGTCGGCTGCGAACTACAGGGTCGGACGCTGACCTGTGGCGGGCACTCACCGACCCTCACCAATTGGCGCGCTGGGTCTGCGAAAACGCGTGGATCCGTCTCGAAGAGGGATCCCCGTTTCGTTGGGAGTGGGGCGGGGGACTCCACGCGGATGGACAAGTCTTACGACTCGACGACGGTCGATCACTCGAACTCTCGTATCGAGTCCCCGCCTTTCAAGAATGCGTGATCAGCCCGACCCGATTGACCTTCGAAGTCAGCGGCTCGGCTAACGGCGCCGAACTGCTGATGCGGCACACGGAATTCCTACCGGACACCAGCTGGGATTCGTATTTCGCGGGACACCGGGCGTGCTGGGATGTCGACCTGCAAAAGTTGAAGTCGCTCGTCGAACGCGATTGCGTCGGACCGGTATTGAGGCTCGAGCTACCGCAAGCCGGCGAGCTTGGATTTCGGCAATGCGTTGAACGGATCGACAACGCCGACACCCAGACCACGACCACGCACACCGATCGCGAACTCAGCTATGAAACGACTCGTGACTCGCGCCCTGTGTCCGTCGCGTTGCTGCACGAAGGAGAGTCGGTCGTGATCACCGAGTCGTTCGAGGGCGACGCGGTGCTTCGCGAAACTGAGCAGTATGACCGTTGGGAAACGCTACTCGACGGCCTCGGACCGTTCGAACGCGGCACGCCGTACGACTACTCTTGAAGCCGCAACCGTGTCGAACACCCCATCCAACAACAAATGTTCTCCGCAGATATCAACTGGGTTAACGCGACAACAGGCGCGTTGACGTTCAGTCGAGTTCGATCTCTCCGACGAGATACTGCACGCACTCGCCACCGATCAGAACGCGATCCCCGGCAAGTCGGACGTGCAACTCACCACCGCGCGTCGAAACCTGGCGACAGACAAATTCCGACGTTCCCAGGTGCTGTGCCCACAGCGGAGCCAATCGACATTGCGCAGAGCCTGTGACCGGATCTTCGTTGACGCCGGAGCCTGGCGCGAAGTATCGACAGACGTAGTCAACGTTATCGCCAGGCGCAGTGACGATGGCACCGATGCTTTTCCCGAGTGCGCGCAGAGCCTCGAAGTCGGGTTTGACGTCGAGGACATCCGACTCGGACTCCAGAAAGACCACGTGGTCCGCGTCGTCTTCGTACACCTGTGACGGTACGACTCCCAAGGCTTTTTCGAGCTCAGGTGACGTCGTTGATTCGGGCACGTGGATCGCCGGGAAATTGAGCGTTAATCGTCGCCGGTCACGCGTGACGGATAACGGTCCACTCGCCGACGTGAACGAAACGGATTCGAGCGACGGCTCGAGATGCTGAAACACGATGAACGCGGACGCCAACGTTGCATGGCCACACAGCGCGACTTCGGTCGTCGGCGTGAACCAGCGGATCGAGTACGTTCCATCGCTGCCGTGAACGAACGCGGTCTCCGACAAGTTGTTTTCCAACGCGATCGATTGCATGAGCGACGCCGACAACGGTTCGGTGACGGGCACGACGGCGGCGGGGTTTCCGCGAAAGCGTTGCGAGGCAAACGCGTCGACTTGGTAGATCGGGAGTTTCATGGTCGCAATGCTGCCAAAGCGCCGGCGGCGGCGAAAGCGCCGCTTCAGGAATATTGGTCGTCCGGGACGTGCTCGGACGCCGGTCTGAGTTCCTGAGACCCGAGTTTCCTCAAGACCAGGTGACAGCTGAGGCTAGCGCCCCGCCAGCCCACATCGCCCACTCATCATAATATACATTATCGGAACATCGAGATGTTTGGCGTTCAGGAGAGCCTCAGGCCGACCGACAGTTGAGATAACCCCGGGATTTCCCCGGAATTGGAGTTGGCGCGTCGGTAAGTCCGCCTATAATTCGGCCCTGTAGCCCGCCAAGGGTTTTCCCACCGCGCCGCCAGTTTCCCTCGTCTTTTGATCTTGGCTCGAGCGTCCTCAACGAACGTTGCCGCATTCGACCAAGTCGCACCGAAATCAAACTCGTCGCACAAGACACTCGTGCCGAGATCGATTCTGCGAAGATCGCCGACGAGTATTTTCCGTGTGAGCTTTGTCTCCACAGCGTTCCAGCGCCTTCGTCCAAAGATAGAAGATCGTGCTCGAGCAGCTTCTAAGCACGAGTCGAAGATCCCTTCGAGGACACGGCGTTGCTTGAAGCAACACAGGCGTTCGAGGCACTGAAGCGTTTTCCGCGCTTCGAAAGCCGAGTACGTCGAACGATCGAGATCGTGCGACGACCGCAGCGGTGTCGGACAGTTTTTCTTCGAGGGCGCATGTTGTTTGTGCACTCCGCCCTCGGCACTCATTCATGTACGTCTTGGCACAAAGTCCGGCAGAGCCTCTCACGCCGAAATCACGTTCCTAAGAACGCCGCGCGCGACGCCTGAGCCCGACAACTTCTTTTTGGCATGACCTCTTTTTTGGGGTGAAGCGTTCGACCCGTTCGACACGAGTTCCGCGCTCGGAACCTGATTGCCCGACGGTTCGCTCGCTGACCATTGTTCTGTTTTTTGAGGCGTTGAGTTCCATCGCATTCGATCCCTGCTGTAGCACTCCGGCCGCCCCACCTTGCCAGGGGCCTTCGTCGGATTGACGATTGAATCGTCGACACAGCCGGACCCGAATGACGTTGTCGCAGCCTCTGAATGTCTCTACGAAAGTGCTCCTGTGAGCGAAGATTATGATGAGCGCAGGCCCCGTCGCGGGCGATCCGGTGGCCGATCCCGAAGACCTCAAGGTGAAGGATCAAGTGACGACGGCGAACCGAGAGCCGACAGTCAGTCGGACGACGATCGCTCCGAAGGCCGCGCGAGCGGGGAACGATCCTCCGAAGGACGTTCCGATGGTCGCAGGCCGAGTGGTGGCGGGCGTTCCGATGGTCGCAGGTCGGACGGACGTCGCCCTCGACGTTCCGACGGTCGGCGGCCCGAAGGTCGCCCCGTTGGTCGTTCTGGCGGCGGCCAACGATCGGATGGTCGATCCGACGGACGGTCGGGCGGCGGTCAGCGATCGGATGGTCGATCCGACGGAAGGTCGGGTGGCGGTCAACGATCGGATGGTCGATCCGACGGCCGGACGGGCGGCGGTCAGCGATCCGACGGAAGACGTCCTAGCGGACAGCGACCAAGCGGACAGCGTTCCGACGGCCGACGTCCAAGCGGTCAGCGCTCCGACGGTCGTCGCCCCGATGGCCGACGACCCGAAGGAAGACGCTCTGACGGTCGATCCGACGGACAGGGGCGTCGTCCCTCCCGCGGCCAACAACGCGGCAGTGGAGCAAGCGGAGCAGCCGCTCGCCCGCGCGGCAAGGCGGAACTCGTTCGCGGAATCTTGGAAGTTGGCGCACAGGGCTTCGGCTTCTTGCGAGATCCCCATCGCAACTTCAGAATCCAGCCGACCGACATTCACGTCGGCAAACACCTGATTCAACGCTATCGCTTGAAGACTGGTCACTACATCGTGGGTCCCATGAACGTCCAACAGCAAAAGGGCCGCGGCCCCTCGCTGGCCGACGTCAAATCCGTCGACGGCGACCCACCCGGCGAAATCGCGAGTCGTCCGTTCTACAAAGACCTGACCAGCATCGATCCGGATCGGCGCTTCCGACTCGGCGAAGTCGACCACGACATTTCCATGCGCTTGATCGATTTGATCTCGCCCATCGGACACGGCCAACGGGCATTGATCGTCGCCCCGCCGCGGACCGGAAAGACCGTGATCCTTCAGAAGATTGCCCAATCGGTGATCGGGCAAGATGAAGAGACCGCTGTCTTGGTCCTCCTCGTAGACGAGCGGCCGGAAGAAGTGACGGACTGGAAGCGCAACGTACGCGCTGAGGTCTACTCGAGTTCATCCGACGAGAGTTCCAAGAACCACGTTCACGTGGCCGAGCTTGTCCTGCAGCGATGCCATCGCCTGCTGGAGGCGGGACGCGACGTCGTACTACTGCTCGACTCGCTCACCCGATTGGGCCGGGCGTACAACCTCGAGACTCAGCACAGTGGACGAACTCTGTCGGGCGGTGTCGACGCCAAGACGCTGGAGAAGCCGAAGGCCATCTTCGGCGCCGCGCGTAACACCGAGGAGAGTGGCAGTCTCACCATCGTGGCCACGGCCCTCATCGAGACCGGCAGCCGCATGGACGAGGTCATCTTCGAGGAGTTCAAGGGAACCGGGAACATGGAGCTCGTGCTGTCGCGCAAACTCGCGGACGTTCGAGAGTACCCCGCGATCGACGTGACGTTGTCCGGCACCCGTAAGGAAGAGAAGCTGTACTCCGAGGCGGAGCTGGCTCAGATCTGGAAACTACGCAAAGTACTGACGAGCGTGAAATCGAGCGAGGGTCTGCAAATTCTCAAGGAACGTCTTGGGAGCTTCGAGACCAACAGTGAGTTTCTCTTCTCCTTCGCCGAGGAGTAGTCTCCTTCGCCGAGAAGAAGCACGCGAAGCGCGCTGCTTACGAAGCGACGATCGAATCCGACGATTCGGGTTCGATCGTCTTGCGTCATCACGACAGCGATTTCACTCCGTCGCCACCCCCGCCAGCAAGTCCGCGGGAATCTTCTCCCAGGCGAAACTCCAGCGACCCAACGGCATCGCCGTGTTGACACCGTGATAGTCCGACCCCCCCGTTACGATGAGATCTAGCTCCTCGGCTACCGTTCTGATGCGACGGATATGACCGGGACGACGACTCGGTGTGTACGCCTCCAGACCGCGCAGTCCGGCGGCCACCAAACGCTTGGCGTGCTCTTCGGCCGCATTCGGCGTGGGGTGCGCCCAAACCGCAATGCCACCTTCCGCGGTAACCATCGCGATGGCGTCTTCGGCGATCAACGGTGTCGATTCGAACTGCTCTCGCCCCAACATTCGGCCGAACACTCCGCGATGACTGGAGATCGTTCCGTTCTGCTTCAGCGCACGCGCCACATGGGAACGGCACGGAACTCCATACCCGGGGTAGTGTTCCTCAAACGTCGACCAGCGGAGGGCGACGCCTTTTTCCCGCAGACGTCGAACACCTTGCAGGACACGGGCCGTGCGACAGGCGGCGATCCCTGCCGCGAACTCTCGAAAGCGATCGGTGAACCCGTGCGGGAAGTACCCCAAGAGATGGATTTCTCGATCGTCGACGAGTCGACACGAGATCTCGATTCCCGGAAGAACAGAAGCACGCCCCGGCCGCAAGGTCCCGTCCAACCGGTCGGCGGAGACATGGTCGTAAGCGGCGATCGTATCGTGATCGCAGATGGAGATGAGGTCGAACCAGGCGTCGGCGCGGTCGAGCAAGTCGTCTACGGAATCGATCCCGTCGGAGAAGTGCGTGTGCACATGGAGGTCCCCGGCGGGTGGGATGCGTCGCTCTCGTCCGGACTCGCTCAACAAAACTTGTTCTTTGCGGCGTGCAGTCTCGCGACAACGCGCTCTCGACCGAGGACAGCGATGACGTCGTTGACCGGAGGAGTCTCGCGCCGGCCAGTCAACGCGAAACGAATCGGCATGAACAGGTGAGGCTTCTTGAGTCCCCACTCAACCCGACACTGCTCGAGGAAGGCCTCGACCGATTCGGAATCGTACGCATCGAACCCTGCGAACGCGGCCTCGGCCTGGTCGAGAGTCTCCCGCGTCTCTTCCGGAGTTCTCTTCTTGACGAGCAGGTCCTCGGCGTTGTACTCGTCCGGCTCGCCGAAGTACCAGCTGGTGAGCTGGACGAAATCACTCAACAAGTGCAGACGCTCCGAAACGAGCGGAAAGATCGCACGCAGCCCGTCTTCGCTGACGCCACTCAGAAATCCGTCACGCTCCAACCTTGCTCGGAGATCGCTGGGGTCGAGTGCGCGAATGTGCATGCCGTTCAGCCAGCCGAGCTTCTCGAGATCGAAAACCGGGCCACCCAGTGAGATGTCGGCGGGTCGAAAATTTGACTGAAAAAAGTCGTAGTCGAAGAACTCGCGCTCGTCGGATGAACGCCAACCTAACGTCGCCAGGTAATTGAGGAGCGCTTCCGGCAAGTAGCCTTGGTCGCGGTACCAGATCAGTGAGACCGGGTTCTTGCGTTTCGAAATCTTTGACTTGTCGGCGTTGCGAAGCAGCGGCACGTGGAAGAACTTCGGAAGAGGCTCGCCTAGCGCTTGGTACAGCAAGACGTGCTTCGGCGCCGAGGTGATCCACTCCTCAGCGCGGATCACGTGCGTCACCCCCATCGCGCAATCGTCGACACAGTTGGCCAGGTGGTACGTCGGAAAACCGTCGGACTTGACCAAGACTTGATCGTCGATGCGTTCATTCTCGAACACGATCGGATCGCGAAGTTCGTCGTGAACGATCGTTTGTCCCGTGTCGGGAACGCGCAGTCGAACAATGTGCGTCGTCCCCGCGGAGAGGCGCTCATCGATAGTGGATTGTGGCAGGTCTCGGCAGTGACCGTCGTAGCCAGGATCTTGCTTGGCCGCCTTCTGTTGCTCACGCAACTCCGCCATGCGCTCTGGGGTGCAAAAGCAGCGATACGCGGCTCCACTCTCCAGCAATTGCTCGGCTTTCTGTCGGTAGATTTCGAGCCGTTCCGACTGTCGATACGGCCCGCACTCTCCGCCGACGTCGGGCCCCTCATCCCACGACAATCCGAGCCAGCGCAGAGACTCGAAGATTTGCGCCTCGGAATCGGCTTGGTACCGGCTTCGATCGGTGTCGTCGATGCGCAGCAGAAACTTGCCACCCTCGGCGTTGGCGAACGCACGGTTGAACAACGCGATGTAGGCAGTGCCGACATGAGGGTCGCCGGTCGGGCTCGGTGCGATCCGAACCCGGGGAGCGCGATCGCTCGAAGAGTGGCCGTCGGGCATACGAAGCTAATCCTTTCGGTCGATCGCTCGCGCTGCGAGCAGGTGATCGACCCACTTTCCTATGGAGTCCATTTCGAGATTCACCCGGTCGCCGAGCCGCTTCCCGTCGAGGTGCGTCACGTCGAGCGTGTGCGGAACCAAAGCGACTGTGAACGCTGACGGATGACTCTCGACCACGGTCAGGGAGATTCCGTCGATGGAGACGGACCCTTTGCAAATGGTCTCGAATCGGTCGACCGTCTCGCGCACCGTCACCCCGAGAATGATCTCATCTCCGCGGTCGAATCGGGTGATCTCACCGACGGCGTCAACATGACCCGTGACGTAGTGGCCGCCGAGGCGATCCCCGACGCGAAGGGAACGCTCGAGGTTGACGTAGTGGCCGACCGCGAGACCGCCCAAGGTCGTCACGCGCAGAGTCTCCTGCACAACGTCGAATTCAAGGTGGCGGTCGTCCCACGAAACAAGAGTAAGACAGCAACCGTTGACCGCGATGCTCTCCCCCACCGTCAGATCGTCTAACACCCCCCCCACCCCCCCCGGCGGCGACGCCGCCCCGGCCGATAGGGTGAGTCGAACCAGATCACTGCCGGATCGGGCCGCTATCGCGTCCACAGTAGCAGTTCGTTCGATGATTCCCGTGAACACTGAGGTCTCGCAGTCTGAGGCCGAGTGGTGAAACGACCGGTGGAGAGAAGGTGCCGTAGGAGCTCTCCTGGCCCAAAACTGGGCGGAGGCGACGAATCGAGCGCGAGATCCTAACGATTCGCGCACATTGTCTCCACGGTAGTTCGAACATAAGGTTTTTCCCGGCCTGAGTTTCCGCCGAGCAGGTGGACGGGGCCTGTTGACCGATCCGGGGGCACCGCTATAATTTGCGGCTTGCGTCAGTAAGTCCATCGTGCGTGGCCCAGATTCGACTCCTGTGTCGTGTTTCTGAGCCTCGCTCCGCGGAGAATTGACTCGACGTAGTGAAGAGTGCGAACCAAGTCCTGGGGGCTTGTTCACGGGGATTCTCTTATCTCTTCGCACGACGCGATGCCCGCAGGGGAGCGCCACCGGGCGCATCGGGCTACTGATCGTCGATCAGTCAGGCCACTGGATCGTTGTTTGATCTGCAGATCTTCGGTTTGATCTGATCGGCCAGAAGGCAAGTAGCAGGCTAATCCCACCCGTAAGAGGGTCGGAGACAGAGGGAGGAACTTGGCATGAGTCCGTTGGCAAAGGTCTTCGTGTTTCTCGTGACCTTTCTGAACATATGCTTCCTCGGTGTGAGCGCCACGCTCTACCAAGTTCAGAAAGACTGGAAATCCGTCGCAGAGACTCGTCAGACTGCGATCGTGAAACTCGAAGTCGAATCGAGCGATCAGCTCGCAAGCATCCGCGGGGAAAACGACCAATTGCAGTCGAACCTCGCTGCCGTCAAGACCACGAACGCTTCCTTGGAGGCTTCGAACCAGGGCTTGAACAACGAGAACCGCGATCTCAAGAGTGACAAATCTCGACTCGAGCAAGCAGTTGCTACGAGCCAGAGCGACGTCCAGCTCGAGAAGACACGCAACATTCAGATCGACAAGGAGC
>JAJFFE010000199.1 GCA_021776775.1 Planctomycetota bacterium
GACAACCCCGGGCGCGGTCAACGTCATGGTTTGGCGACTCTCGGCGTGCCCGGGCGAGACAGCCGACAACTCATAGGTCGAACTTGGCAGCCCCGTCAGTTCGAACGTTCCGGCGGCCGAAGTCATGACTTCCCACCGTTCGCCGCGACGCGTTGTGGCGAAGACCGCCGCCCCCACGACCGGCGCCCCGCTTGAATCGGCAACCATTCCCGTGATGCTGCCGCCACGAGAGACCACGATCTCGACCGTCGTTCCCTGCGAATTCACACTCACGCCATCGAGCGCACCGCGGCCGAGTTCGATCGATTCGACGTGGAGGTCGACCTCACCACAGAACAGCACTGGGATAGAGAACTGACCGCGCTGATCGGTAAAGACGTCGTTCACACGGACACCCAAATCTTGTCGGGTGATCCGCACCGTCACTCTCGGTACGGGTCGTCCCCACGCGTCGACCACCACGCCTTGCAATGAACCGACCTCGCAGCAGTAGAACGTCAAGTCCGACAACGGCTGATTCGCCGGTTCGAGGACGACCAAGTCTCGGCGTTCGCCCGACGTCGGCAGAGTCACCGAGAACTCCAACTTCGCTTGCGGGCCGGAAACGAGACCGTCGAAGTAACCGCGTTCGTCCGTGCTTCCTACCCGCTTGGCATTGGCGTAGATGCTCGCACCGACAATCGCGCCACCGCCTTGCTCGCCGAGCAACCGACCCGAGATGCGATGCACGAAGTCCTGAGAGAACGTGAGCGCGCGGTATGTCTGCCCCGCGGCGAGCTTGAACGAACGAAGGTAGCTCGACGAAACATCCAGATTGGAAACGTCGAGGTCGATGGCGTAGTCGCCGGGCGTCAAGTCGTCGAACCGGTAGTGCCCGTGTTGATTCGTCAACGTGCGCGCGTGCTCGATGAGCCTATCACCCGGGTCGCGAAACAAGAGGACCGGGAGGTTCGGGATGGGATCGCCGGCATCGAACAGGACGGATCCGACCACCGCCGCGAGGGCGGGGTTCGTCGGAGGATCGGGCTTCGGACGAGGATTCGATTTCTCGGGTGGCGCCACGGCCGGTTCGGAAGGGGCCGGGATCAACTCCAGTTCCGACAGTGCCGGCTCCGTCAACTCGGGCGAGTCTTCGGGTGGCGCAATGCTCGAGCCCTGGCTGCTCCCTCGCGTGACCAGCGGAGAGTGGTCCGCGGTCAGCCAGAGGAACAAGGCGATTGCGATTGCCGTGACACCAACACTGACGAACGAATTGCGTGGTGACATGCGCACGACCCTTCCACTCCCCGCCCGAAGAGGTTCGCGCGGCGCAACCGCCTGCTCGGAGAATTATCGAGTCGACGACGGATCCGGCTCGAGCCGGCGCAGTTCTTCGAGATACTGGGTATGTGTCCGCGAAGGCGTCGGATTCGTAACCGAGTCGCCGAGCTGCTGGTGCTGCTCGAACAGCCGGCGTGCGCCGTCCTCGTCGCCCTGGCGTATCAGCACTACGGCGAGTCCGGCCAGAATAAGACGAAGTCCGCTCGGCCACGAGACGCTCGCCTGCGCCGCTTCGAAGCACGATCGGGCCCAGGCCAGATCACGGGCCGAGAGCAGCGCCGCGCCCGCCGTCGCCATGCCCTGTGGATCCATGCAACCGAGTGCGAACGCCTCGGACACGTGATACTTAGCGCGTCCAAGCGGGTCGCCTTCTTCCATCGCGATCCAGGCGAGACCGACATGCGCCTCCGACTTCAGGTGAGCCTCGTCGGACTGCGCCGCTCGCTCGAAGAGCAGGCCAGCTTCGTCATAACGTTGTAGCGTCGACAGTAAGGAGGCTCGCACGACGTCGAGTTCGAGCGCAGCCTTGGTTCCCGAAGGTACGCCTCCACCGGCGACGGCATCATCGATCGCAGCGAGCGCTTGCTCCGGGCCGGCCCGACGGCGCGTTTCCCAAATAGACACGACCAATCCTGACGCCCGGCTGTCGAGCTCGAACTCGGTGGGATAACGCACCGCTTGCAGCAGGCGCCGGCCGTGGACGAAGAACAAGTCGGCCCCGAGTACGTATGCGTTGGCGCAGAAGATGATCCACCACACGTCGAAGGGGCGCTCGGAAAGCGCAGAAGGATGAGCCATCCAGACGACCGACAAGGCGACGAGAAGAGCGCTCGTCGCAGGTCCCGCGAGTAAGCTGAGCAGATACTGAATGCCGCTCGCATCCGACGACGCAATCAAGACTCGGGATGTCCACGCGCCTCGCCGAACGACCCACCGCGTTTGACCGACGGTGCCCATGAAACGAACACGCCCCACTCCCAGAGCGAGCTCGGCGACCCGCAGACCGATGAAACGAGAGACGAGCGCACGACCGATCTCGTTCACGACGAGGAACAGCGGAATCGAAAGCGCTGATAGCGACAGGCATACGAGTACCGGTCCGAACCCGGATGTCCGATCGGCGGCAAACGCAACCACACCGACGACCAGCGTCACCAACGGGGGACGAAGGTAGCGGCTGAAGTCGACGTACCGTTCGCGAGCGGCGCACGGAAGGCACCGACCGTGGCGGTCGAACCGCCGTCGATCCGAGGACTCGAGGCCGCACGTCGAGCACGCGTCTGCTCGACGTCGCTCCATGGTCGGTTCACCTATCACGAAACCACCTAAACGAAAACGCAAGGCGCCGCGTTGCCGAGCAACAACGAGCGCCTTGCGTCGTCAAGACAAGCCAAGCCACGATTGAAGCGAATGGCTTAGAGATCTTTCTCTTTCGCCGCGGAACCGAACGCCGGGACCTTCGGAAGATCTTCGGCGATCAACGCCAACACGGACATGGCGGTCGAGTACGACTCGGTTCGCGGGAAGACACGGTCATTCCAACCGCCGTGGCTCTCGATCGTTCGCCAAAGCAAAGAACGCATTCCTTTGCGATACTTCTTCCGCTCCGCTTCAGGCAAGTGCTCCGCGGCCATTGCTGCGTACGTGTGCCCGTAGAAGAAGTAGTACGGCGCGACGCCGAATTTACCAACGTGGGTCCCCTGCTGGCTCTTTCGAACCAGTAGCTCTTTCCAGTTCTCTTCTTGGAAGAACTGATCGACGGTCTGACGCAACCGTTCGACATCGCTGCGGCCAGCACGATAGAGGCAGAGCTCGGCTACCGCAGAACGCGCTGTGGAACCACCGAAAGCAACCTCGCCGCGTCGCGGCTTGCCGGAGTATGCGTACGACGAGTTGTCGCCCCGCCCCGTCTCTAGTGCGTCGAGCGCCGACTCGATCATTTGATCGTCGACTGCGTAGCCAGCGGTCTTCGCGTTGAGCAGCGCGATCAGGGTCGATCCGGTCATGAACGGACTGAAGGCGCGTGGCCCGGCGTAGTTCCAGCCGCCGCTCGCCAGCTTGCCCTTGGCCAGGCAGTCGATCAGGTGCGGAATGGTATCTTTGACGCGCTTGGCCAACTCGGCATCTTTGATGAACTCGATCTCGAGCATACGCACGAACAGCTTGAGCGCGTACGCCTGACCCCAGCCGCGAACGTCATAGTTGGTCTGCGCCTTACCCGCCATGCCTGCATCCTTGTGGATGAGGTCGAGCATGAACTTGACGCTGCGCACCACTGCGGCGTGACGATCGTCGTCGAGGCCAGGTGCCTCGATCAATGCTTGGCAAACAATCGCGGAACCACCGACTCGGTACCCGGGGGGAATGCGACCATCGGGGCGCACACGATAGACTCCCTCGTACGGCCACTCCTTCGCTTCGTCGCCCGACTCTTTGCGGATCTTGGCGAGACGAGCCTTCTCGTCTTTCGTCCACTTTTCGAACTCCGCCTCTGGGATCTTTCCGACCGGGGGATCCGGCTGGTAGTTCTCTTGGTTGTGCACGAGCAGGTCGCACGCCGTTTGAATGGCCTTCTTGACCTTCGCCGCACTCGGCGCCTTCTGCGCGTCCACCGACGTGACGCTCAGGAGAACCATCACGAGCGCGCTCAAGGAAACTGAAACTCCGCGCATGTTCACAGGGGCACCGCCTTCTGCAGTCGGACGCAGCCGAGGGTCCGACCGGAAATGAGTTAACGCATTGGGACGAGGAAGCGGTCGGTGGCTCAGCGCCACGTTTCCGCAGGGTCCGTTTTAACTCATTGAACTCTGGGTCAGAAGCAGTCTTTGCGCGCAACCGCTGCAGAAATCGCGCTCCCGGTGGCACGTCTGCTTAGCCCAGACCACGACCGCCTCGTCGCCTTCCGGGCGAACGAGGCGCAACGGTGCCGAAGCGTGTGGGACCGCGATGGCTGAGGTCCCGGCTGGATTACTCGTCCGGGAAGGGCTCAGTCATCGGCTTGAGCACCCACCCCGAGTACGCGTGGCGGCGCTTCTCGGTCGCACCAATTCTAATCGACTGGATTGAAGGGAAGTCGATTTCGAACCCCTCGCCGAGCGGTGTCGTGCCGCGAATCACGCCGTCGACGATCTCGGTCGGTTGCACGCTGAGTTGCGCCTTGTCATTGAAAACGACTTGGATCGCGAACTCGGATGCGTCACGGGTTTCGCCACTGCCGGCCGCCGTACCGACCGGGGCGTGGACCACCCCGTGGCGGCCCATGACCAACGCGACGCGTTCGCCCACCCCGGGGCCGATCTCGATGGCCACCGCACCACCTACCTCGACGGCGACCGCGACTTCGGCACCGTCGATGACAGCACCATCGACCACGGGCTTCGCCTCGACTGGCACGACCGCCTTCGCGCCTTCGACGGCCTTCACCCCTTCCACCGGTGCAGCTTGGTCACTCTTCGGCTCTGTACCATCGGGCTTGGCCTGACCCGGCGCCGTGGTCTCGCCCGCTGCACTGTCCGCGGTAGCCTCATCTTCGGCGGCGTCACCAGCGGGACGTGACGTCGCGGACTCTTTCTTCGGGGGCTCCGGGTGCAACCAGATCACCGCGATGAGTTGGTCGAGCGACAAACGTAGCTCCCGCGATCCTGTGTCGAAGCGAACGGACTCCGGCATCATCTCGACGAGTCGTCCACGAACGATATCGCCAGACTGGGCGACTAGAATGTGCGTCGGTGGATTGCGCTTCAGTTTTCGTGGCAGGCTCAGAATTCGATCGCGCCGCTTCTGAGTGACCTTCTTCGGGTCTCGACGGGGCTGGGCCCCGCGGAAGAAGCGCTGCTGTTCGGGCGGCTTCTCCTTCTCGTAGAGGTATTCACGACACCGATTCGGATCGATCTCGATCGCTTTGATTTCTTTCTCGTCGAGGACGCTCGCCGGGCCGAACGGAGTCTTGAAGGTCACCTTGCCGCCGCTCACGCCAATCACTCGGCCAGGTACAAAGTCACCATTGGCGAGGTAGATCGAGTGCGGAGCCGCGCGACGCCCGGCATAGAACTCGGATTCTTCGTTGAGCAACATGTCGCCCTTGAAGTCGACTCCGAGTGCGCTGGAAGTCGCACACCCCTGGGGCTGCCAGAGAATGGCCGACGCGGCGGAATCCCAACCGGTCAAGTCACCGGCGTACTTCGCGCCACCAAAGGTCAACTGAGCACGAGCGGTGCGGCGGCGTCGACCGCTCACCCGCGGTAGCTCGAGCTCTAGCAAACCGTCAATCTCCGGCTCGATCGGCGTGGCCGACCAAGGCGTGTTCATGACCACGCGGCCCTCGGACAGCGCGGTGATTTCTCCGAACAGTCGCGTCCCGTCGTGGAAGAACAACTCGGCGAGCGAATCGGAATCGTCCGTTTCCTCGCCTCCGGGGATAGGCGCCTCTTGCACCTGAATCGACTCGATGTTACCGATCGGAACTCGCGATCCATCCGCGTCGGACAACACGAGCTCACCCGTCTCGGCGTCGAAGCCAGCAATATCGTCCCAGACGTAGGTGCGACGCGACTGCACTTCGATACCCGACGGTCGGCAGCGTAGGTCGTGCAGCGCCATTCCGCCGCCCATGCTCTCGAGGATCAAACCGTCGTCACAGTCTTCGGGAATCGAAATGTCGACGGTGTTCGACCCCATGGTGATGGAGGCGGATAGCGTCACTGGATTCCAAAGAATGTGAACTCGCACGCCTCCGTGACTCGGCAAGGTCGATAGCGTCTGCACCTCGAGCTTGTCTTCGAGTTCTCGGTAAACGACGACACGGTCCCCCCACGACTCAATGAAGACGCCGTCGATCAGCCAGCCGAGGTCCTCCATCACTCCGAGTCCAACTCGAAACGCGGGATCATCGCCCAACACTTCGAAGTCGAGATTGAGCTCTCGGGGCTCTGACAGTTCAAGGTTGCGCCACATGATCGAGCCAGCCGCATCGGTTCGGAACGAACCGGAGCGAAGCTTCCACTCTTTGTCAGCGTTCTTCGTCAAGCCACTCCAGTTGACCGGCCCGCCGGGGCCGGCGATGACACTGGCGTCCGGGCGACGTTCGAGGCTGATGAGGAACCCGACCGGAACCGTGACCTCGCCGAACCGTGGTGTCTTCAACACGATCGCATCTGCCGACGCTGACTGAATGTCGGCCGTGAGCACGTCACCCGTCGTCAACCGCACCAAGAAGGTCCCCGGTGTGCGTGCGCGCCCCTCGGTGTCGTTGAGCGTCAATCGCCAAACGCCGGTGAGCGAGTAGTCGACGGGATCGCGCAAGAACGACGACTTCCAGCGAAACGCGTCGCTCTCCACCGATACCAAGTCGCCCGGAATGATCTGGCTGTCGTGAGTGATCACGCGACCGTTGGCAAGCGCGCTATCCTCCGACGCCGCGTCCGGCGCCGACGGCTCCGTTTCGGCCATGTCCGGAACCAGCCGCAAGACGGGTCCTGGCCTCGGTGGCGCCTCTTGTCCGAAAAGAACGGCGGCGCAGAGACACGACAGCAACAGCCAACAGCATAGAGACCGACGAAGCATGTCGTTCACCGTTCGTAGATCGGAAGGAAGCTGTAATCGAGCGCCGCGGAGAGCAGCAACATCCCAGTCGAGTAAGCGTGGCCGCCGTGGTATTGACCGGCGCCGAGACTGCCATCGGCATTCTGGAACTCCACGAGCCGCGCGGTGTTCTCTTTGGTCCATTTCTGCCAAGCCTCGTAGTCGCCTTGAAACAACGCTTGGGCCATGTAGTAGCGAAAGTAGTACGGGTGCGACGACGACTCCGACATGACGTTGTCGCGGAGATAGTCGATGGTCGCTTCGAATGCGTCGAGGTCTTTGCGCTTGGCGATAGCGAAAACGAGGCAGGCGATCGATGATCGGTTGAGAGAATCGCCGAAGCCACCCAACCCCGAGTAGGCCACGGTGCCGCTACTCGATGTCATGCTCACGAAGTAGTCGATCGCCTTGTCGATGTTCTTGTCGGGCACTTCGATCCCGGCGTTTCTCGCCGCGAGGAGGCCCATCAGGACGGCGCCCGCCACCGAGGTGTCAGCGTTCTTCGCCTGCGGTGAGTACCGCCAAGCGCCGTGGGGGTTCTGATCTTGGGAGGTGATCGCGCAGCGAACCGCAAGTTCGAGCGCCTGCCCGATCGACCGCCCCTTATCGCTCTCTTTCCACAGCAAGTCTTCGTCGACGGTGCCGTAGACATCTGCGAGCGAGAGCATCGCAAACCCGTGCTGGTACATTCCGCTTCGAATGAACCCAGTCGTCCCGTCCTGCTGATTGATGATGAAGCGAATCGCATTGCGAACGGCGTCGGCGTAGCGCCCGTAGTTCGGGTCTTCACCCGACGCGATCAACGCCATGAGGCCGATCCCCGTCACTCCGGCATCTCCCCAAGAGCCGTTCTTGTTCTGCGTGTCGACCAAGTAGGTCAAGCCGCGCGCGTACAGGTCCTTCACGGCGGGGCTCACCGGACTGCCGTAGCGTACGCCTTGCGCAACCACGTCGGGCGACGCGGCCAACGCAACGACAAGAACAACGGCGCCGAGGATCCCGCGACCGAAAATAGCGGTTGGGGACATCACTTTTGTCCTTCCGGAATCATGTGGTCCGGCAGTGCTTGAACCAGGAGATCGAGCTCCTTGTCTTGGTCGTCGTCGAAGACGTCCTTCATGGCGGTCAACCCCGAGCGACCGACGAAGATCGCCACGGTGTTGATCGGGGACAAGTCGGTGGCGTCGATCTGCGGGCGATACCAGCTGCGAATCGTACCCGGAGCCATGCCCCGCTCGAGAAGCGGAACCAAGCTATCGGCCTGCCTCTTATCGATACCGAGCAACTCGGTCAGCTGCGCGTTGATCAGTCTGATGCGGGCGTTACGCTGCTTGGCCTGGTGAGCTTCCAGCGTCCCGACCAGTTCCGCGGCGTGGTCGACCGAAATCACCGTCGCCAAAAGCTTCTCCCAAACGGGTTCGCCGAGGATTTCATCGACGGCCCGTTCGTACTTCTTTTTTTTCGGCGCGACGAGTCCGCGCTTACGCGTGAGGGTGCCGTTCTTGTAGCCCTCGATCCCGCGTCGGGTAGCGTCGCGGATCAACTCTACGCCCTCGGTGTCCACCGAGTACTTGGCCGCGATATAGTCGACGGCCAGATCGAGTTCGAGCGTCAACGACTTGCGGTCGATCGTCGGGTTCATCTGATTGCGGTTGCGAGCGTGCTTCACCGAATCCGCGTAGCGCATGCGACGGAACTGTCGTTCGGAGAGCACCTCTCCCAACTCATCTTGGTGCCGCCCCATCAAACGATCGAGAGCGGCCTTGGTCGACTCTGGGGCAGACTCGGCGGTCAGCGCTTCGACGTGCGGGCGAATGACCTCGACTTGCTCTCCGGAGAGGAAAAGACGCGCTTCCAGAATGGCCATGACCAGCTCGGCCCGCGCTTTCGACACCGCGTGGGTTCGCGCTTCGAGGATCTCGGTGTATCGCTGCTGTTCGTCCGCGGTGAGTTTGGCGTAGGCGGCGGTCCACGCCGGCATCGTCAGAACCGGCTCGAGTAACGACTCGAGCGGAGCGGTCTCGCCCGAGAACCCGACGACCTTACGCTCGGGAGTCTTGTGATCCGCGTGGGCGATCCACTGATCGACGGCGTCGGGAACCGAATCCATGAGCGCGAACGCGCGGACTTCTCCGATCTCTAGCCGTCGGGAGATGTCCCGCACGCGAATGCGCAATCGACGCCGGAGCTGTTCGCGCTCCTCTTCGAGAGCGCGCGATTGCGCCCCTTCGTCTTCATCTTCTTCTTCAGCCTCGTCCTGATCCACCACCGGTTCGGCCGGTGGAACTTGCGCCACGGCAAGACTGCACCATCCCGGCCCGATACCGACGAGCAGCCACACGAACGAGCATCGCAACAGCGTCTGCAAAGAAAACCCCAACTCTTGAAGTGACGTGGCCAAGCCACGCCGGGTCGCTGTGAGTCAGTAATGAAAAGCGCTCCGGATCACACGGACGGTGTGATTCGGAGCGCCC
>JAJFFE010000200.1 GCA_021776775.1 Planctomycetota bacterium
CCTGGGGCGTCACCGCCGACCCCCACCCCACTGGAAGGACCCATGACGGGGGGTGGGGGGCCAGGGCGCACGCACGAGGACCCACTCGACGTCTGGGCCCCGTAGGAGATCGTCCAACCTGGGCCACTGGGGGGCCTCCTCGACGAAATCGACCCGGCTGCCTCGATGGCAGAGATCGGCTAGGTATTCGTGAGATGAATCGATCGGTTCGGGTTCGGCGTAGCAGCACAGCCTAGCTCCACCGTCAGGAACACGAGCAATCGTGGGCACAGGGGTGGGCTCCCCCTCCAACAGTTCGATTACGAACTGGGTGGCCATCTCCGTTTTGCCCACGGATGCCCCGTACTTCCACACCGTGGCCAGCATCCCGCCAGCCACGAAGAACAGCGGAGGCAAGCACAGCCAGGGCGTGCGCGCGCAGTCGTACCGGGTCCGGGTCTGACTCACGACCCACCCCCGTCCCCGCTGAAGGGCCATTCGACGTCCTGTTCCCAGTCCTCCATACCGTCGATCAGCTCCTCGGGCCGTGGGCGCTGCGAAACGCCGCCTGGGCGCTGCACCACCTGGAAGTATGTTCTCCCAGGCTTCAGGGCGAGGTCTATCTCAGCCCTGGAAAGGTACCCCCACGCTTCCCCAGTCACCGGGTCGACACCCTCCGAGTAGCGAGCCAGGCATTTGGCGTTCACCAGGTAGCGCCAAAAAGGGCTGTTGTTGGAGTTGTCGACAACTCCATCGCGCAGCCAATTCATCTCGATTCGGGTCACCATCGGGTCTCGTGCTGCGTCCTTGGCCCCCTTCGCTGGACCTAGCCACGCACAGGCGTTCGGTGGCTCACAGATGCGGACGATGTCCCCGTAGAGCCTTGTCCCGTATTGGAGCCGTAGCTCTCCCAGGATGGTCTCGTGCTGGCTTCTCGTGACCTCGATCCACTCGATGGGCACCATCACTCCCCCTCCCTCTGCCTGGCCGCCCTCGTGCGCGCGTGCTCGTCCCGGTCGTACCGCAGGTGGCAGTCCTGACACATCGCAACCAGGTTGGCGTCGTCGCAGTTCTCTGGGGTGTGGTCCAGGTGGGCAACGGTCAGGACGACAAGCGAGCTCGTGCGTGGGTGCTGGCGGCCGTTCATCGCCACGCATCTGCGCACGCTCCACTCGACGAACCTTCCGTCTACGAAAAGCCTCGCCTTTCGAAAGTGCTCTCGTCCACACTCCCCACGGCACTCGCACCGGCCCTCCGCGCGCACGAATCGAATCCGCTCAGAGATGGCCTTCCAGTTGAGCGGGTAGCGCCCCCTCTGGCTCTTGCGAATAGGGCTCATTCCTCGTAGCCAATCAGGTTGGCGACGGCCCGAAGCAATCGGTAGTCGCTGCAGCGCCCCACCTGATCGCCTATTCGGTAGCTATTCGTTCTGACCCAATCCTTTGCGTCTCGTTCATCGAGCGACATAGCCCACCCAGCCCGAGGCCGCTTATCGGTAGGGTTCTTCGGGATCTTGGTCAGCAATTGCTCCCGTGGGTTCACCCAACTGGCGAGGCCGACTTCCCAGCTCACCTTCGTTTGGCTGAAAATGGCGTATTCGACCCATTGGTTGCTCTCGCGCAGCCACACCAGGTCCCCGATAGCGTTCGTCATTAGATCGCCTCCCCAGCCAGCTCCTGGAACTCCGAACGTGTGTCGAGCGGGCTACTCATCGGCGGCCCTCGCATGGGCCAAGGCCCTTTTTGCTAATCGTCGCGGCCCCGCACGTTGCACAAGTCGCGCTCCCGAACTTGTCGGCGACGAAATCGTGCTCTTTCTCGATCCGCACGGCGAGGTCGGTCACGGCATCCGCATTAGCTCGCGACGTTGGCCCGTTGCCCGTGTGGCATACGTCCGCAGGACCATCGGCTTTCTCGAGTTGCTCGTCAGTGGGTAGTTCACCGTCGACGGTCATCCGGTAGCCGTTCCAGTCCTCTGCGCTTGCCTTCGCGTACAGCTCGTCGAGCTTGTCGATCAGGTTCTTCATTCCTGGTGTGCCTCCTCTGCGAACAACTCGGCCTCGATCCGGTTGATTCTGTTGTGATTGCTACGGACCATCGCGCCCACCTGGTAGCAGACGTAGCCAAGTAGCGCTGTCGCCAGACAGATCATGACCTTGCTGGCGAGGCTTGCTTGCTTGTCGATCGGGTTGGTCAATTGCTCACACCTCCGTTGACGCGATGATTCCAGGACCACAAGCCTCAGCCCAGGCGCGAGCCGTTGCGGTGACCTTGGTCGTGGTCGTGTAGTTCCTCGGCAGTGGGCCGTCGAGCGACTCCGGATCCACCTGGGCACCTTCCATGCGTACATCGATCAACTCGTGCGATGGGACCTCTTTCCACGTCGGCGCGTACTGAGCAGACCATTCAGTGCGAGTCACCCCGCAGGCTTTTGCGCACAGGTCGCCCATCTCGCCGGGGTGCCGCGCCGCGACCCAATGGGTGGCTCCGTCTTCGACCTTCCAGACCTTCATGACCACTCGTCCCCCTCGACAAGGGCCTCGATCTGCCCCGCCGCCGTGTTGAGTATTTCGCGGATGTCGTGGCATAGAGCACCGTCCGGGGCTGGAAGCTCTCGAACCATGCTCGCGAACTCGTTCACCTGGCTGGCATAGGCATGTCCGGCGGGGCTTAGTTGGCTCCGGTCCCAAGCATCGGCCGCCGCCTCTTCCTTCCGGTGCTTCTCTTCGCGAGCCGCTTCGAGCAAACGAGCGTCGGCGCGGAGCCGCTCGGCCACGGCCTCTTGCTCTGCCCGCTGGGCCTCAAGCCGCGCGCGCTCCACTTCGAGCTTTTCCGCTTCGGCTTTCTCCGCGGCGACCCGCTCGGCTTCCGCCTTCTCGTGGGCCTTCCGTGCGTTGGTCACCAGAAGCCCGAATTCGTCCTCGCTAAGGTCCAGCATCCCCTCGACAGAGAATTCGGCCCCGTAAACGGCCAGCCGCATAGCCCTACGGGCGATCTTCGCGTCGCGCTCGGCTAGGGCCTTCCTCTTGGCCTCTTCCTTGATCTCCTTCACCTTGTCGAGCTGGGCCGCCAGCGGATCCTCGACCTGCCTCAAAAGGGCCGTGATGCGCTTCGCCTCCCCATCGACAACGCGGCCGTATCTGAGGGCATCGGCCTTGAGCGCCTTCCTGGTCTTCTCGACCTCGACCCGCTTCGCCTTGACCTTCATCCGGGCTTCGTGCACCTGGACGTACCCCACGCGGTCATCGACCCCGCCGATCGTCAGGTGCCCGTACCTGTCCCGCATGTTTTGGATCGCCGCGTCAGTAGGGCTGAACTGCTTCAGGGCCTCTTCGAACTCCTGGTCGGCACTCATGAGGCCATCCGCTGCGCCGCGACTTCGTAGCTGCCCACGATGTTGATCCCCAGGGCGGCCAGGATGCCGTCCCGCGTCTGCGCGCGAGGGAAGCGCGTCTTTTCCTCGAAGTTGCGCACGGTCTGGTGCGTGCAGCCGGCCGCGCGAGCGACCTCGGCGTGCGTCATCTGCCAGAGCTCGCGTTCGAGCCGGCACCATACGCCTAGAGCACGCATCCCCGCGGCCGTGTTGGGGAAGGTACAGGTGCGTCCTTCATAGTCGACGATCTTCATCGGGCTGTTCCTCTCGGGTTGTTCGCCGAGCTCCGCCTGAGCCAGCGCCCACGCAAGCTATCCTGTTGGCTTGCCACTTGTCTATACCCCTGGCATGAAAAAAACCCCGCCCCCACGCAAGCGCAGGGGCAGGGCCGGCGGAAAAACCCCCCAGGCAGGCCGAGAAGGTCCCACCTGGAGAGCTACTGGAGCGGGCTAGCCTTGCGGCTCGGCGCTCGGCTCGTCGGAGTCGTCGGAACCCGTCGAGTCTTCGGTGCCGGACGCGCGCGGCTCAATCGGCTCGGTCAGGTGCACGTGCACGACCTGAATCTTCTGGTGCGATGCCGGCCCCGTGGCTTCGCTCCAGTGGACGTCGATCACCTTACGGGGATGCTCCTCGCCGATAAGGGTCGCGATCTCGCCAATGCTGGGGACGCTGGTCCACCAGAAGCGGGCTTGCGGGTCGCCCGGCATCTCGGGCAGCATGAGGTAGACGTTCATGGGGGTTCTCCGTTGTGTGCCGGTATACCGGCGAAAGGGTTCGGACCGGACTCTAGCGGCTCCAAGCCCGCGCGTCGATCTGGTCGTCGGACCAGTCGTTTGTCCGATCACGCACCTTGACACCGCCCGACCAGGTGGGCCAAGCCGAGGGCGACTCACCCCAGAAGGTCAGCTGGTCGACACCGCCGAACGTAACGCCCGGGACGTCGGTCCAGATATCCGGCTTCCCCATGTCGTTCGGGATCCACTCGTTCTGAGCGACCGTGACGAGAGAGCACGAACCGAAGGCCACTGGGCCGCGACCGTTTGCCACGTCAATGATGTTTCGAGGCCCGAAGCGAATCTCGTCAATCGCGTTGCCGGCCTCGTTCTTCCAGGCCCCCAGCTTGCCCTTGGAAGGGGCGGGGCCTTCGAACCATCCGAGAACCCCAAACGTGTCGTGCTGTGAGCGGATCTCGCACCCCGCAACGTCGACCGTGCCCAGGAACCCCGCGATCGTGATCGAAGCGGCGCCGTCGATGCCGCATCCCAGGATCTTGGTCCCGTTGATCCGAGCGACACCGCCGCCCGATCGACCGCTCTCCTTACGGTTCACAAGCTGGACCCCACCACGCCGGCAGCGCTCGAACAGGCAGTCTTCGATACCGAACCCGATCGGGTTGTCGAGGTACACCGCCCACTCGAAGAGGTCGGAGGTCTTGCAGCGCACCCAGAGGAACGACTGGGAGACGCCGTGCACGCGCCAGCCCCACTTCGTCCACCCTGGGGCCGGGCTCTCCTCGACCTCGACGTCGACGAACGTGAAGTCGATGTGTTCCTGCCCCGAGGCGAACAGAAAGCCGTGGTTGTACTCCCCGACCACGTTCAGGGATTCGAAGCGGAACCCCGAGATCCCTCCGAAACGCTGGTAGACGGTCACCGGTCCGATCCGGCCTCCGTCCACTCCCACGAGCACAATCCCCGTCTTGGGGCCTGCCACGAACTGCCCGAAACCGCTCGCCTTCTCGCCCAGGGACAGAGCTCGGCAGGACCCAGACTGAAAGTGATCGCCGGACACCAGGACGCGGTCACCGTGCTGCGCCATCTGGACGGCGCGGGCTACGGCTCGGTTGCCCCAGTTGGCGTCCGCAGGCAGAACCATGCCGGAGGGGTTGGTGACGGAGCCATCCGTGCGGGCGATCCAGTCGCCCGAGCACAGGAACAGAAGCGCGAAGAGCGCGAGTAGGGGTTTTCTCATGCCGCTGAGGCCCCTCCTCGGGGCCGGGTCAGGTTTGTAGCGAGTGCTGGACCGTGAACTGCACGACGGCGGAGAACAGATCGAGCCCCCCGCCAGAGACGTGCGCCTGCATCTTCCAGTCCCCGGCCAGGGTCAGGGGGCGTTCCACTTGGATTTTTCCGTCGGCGCCGTCAGTCACGACAGCCGCGCCGAAGCTCTGGGCCGGGCCGCCGTTGGGGTCCTGCAGAAGTATTTCGCGGATTGTCGTCCCCGAGATGTCAACAGCCTCACCGGCTAGCGCCCCGGACGGATGCTTGAACACGCCCACGAAGTTCACGGTGGTCCCAGACCAGACCGGGGGAGCTGTTGCCATGTCGGTATCGATCTCGGTAGCAGAGGCCAGCAATACGACCTCGAAGGTGATGGGGGCCGGCGCGTCTCCGATCGGAGTCTCTGGCAGGAGCAGCGTCAGAACCAGCGGCGCTATCTGGATGAACTCGCCACCGATCGCGACCGGGGGGACCGTGAGACGCAGTGCGAGCGGGTCGGGCGTCACGATGGCCGGCGATATCGCGGCCACCGTAGGCGCGGACAGCGACAGCACGAGCGGGGCGGGCCCAACAAATAGGTCGTCGTTGACGCTCACCAACGGCGTGCGCAGGCCCATGCGCAGCGGGTCAGGCTGCACGCTAACGAGCGCCTGCACTCCGACCACCGGCGTGGACAGGCTCAGCACGAGCGGGTCGGGCGTCACCAAAGCGTCCGCCTGCGCCGCAACCGCTGGCATGGACAGCGCAGCCGACAGTGGCGTCGGTGCGATCGTGATCGGGTGAAGGGTCGAAACAGCTGGCGTGGACAGGCTCAGCACCAGCGGGTCGGGAACCAAAACGATGGGACCGCCTGCAGCGCTGACCGGCGGCAGCGTGAGGCGCAGACGCAAAGGGCTCGGCCTGACGGTGACGTCATGGACGACGGCCAGGTCGTTGGAGAATCTCAAGCCCAGACGAAGGGGCGGTGTGATGCTGACCGTGATCGGTGCAGACACGCCAACGTCGGGGGCCGACAGCGACAGCACGAGCGGGTCCGGTGTGACTACGATGGTGGCCGGCTGGGTCGCTGTAACGACGGGGATGGACAGCGACAGCACGAGCGGATTCGGCGTCACGACGCTGGGGTTGATCGTCCCTGGGCCTGCCTGGGGCCAGGGCGGATAGATCAGGCCGGCGTCGTCGTCGACCATCGCGTTCAGCGTGGCGAGCGGGATCGCGCCCCCGGTCTGTGGCTGGTTGTTGTTGTCCTGGCTGCCGTACGTGGCTTTCGTCGCGCCTGCGACCCAGCCGGGATAGCTGGAGACCGTGGCGCCGACCTTTGAGCCCAGGAACTTCACGTTCCCGTTGTCTAGCGGATCGAGCGCGTTATTGGACGTGTTGTGTTGCCAGAACCACATCGTGCGGTTGGCGTCCGGCATGTCGATGTCGAACGCGCCGATCTCTAGGTCGGCAATGCCAGCGAACCTCACTGGCGTGCGGGACGACGGCCAGGGCACCGCCTGCGTGGCAGTCATCCCGTCCGCGATCACCTTCCCGTAGTTGAAGGCGGTCCCGCTGATCGGCATCTCGACCAGCTTGGGGTTCAGCGGGTCGGCCACCAGGAAAAGGCCCGCGGTCGTCCAGAGGCCCTTCGCCCAGTCCGACCAGAACAGATATGCGCCCGATTCGCAGTCCAGCGCCTGGTTGTCGATCAGCCGGATCTCGCCCAGGTGACCCACGAACGTGTACGCGTGTCCACCCTGACGCCCGCACCCCTGCGCAACGTTGTTGCAAACCCAGATCGTCCCGAAGCCCGAGAGCTCGTTCGATCCCTCGATCGGGCCGTTCTGGTTCGACCCCTCGTCACCCCGCTGGACGAACTGGAACATGGTCCGGCCGTTGCCGGGGGCGTCGACCAGGCCCGGACCGCAGAAGCAATTCGCGAAGATCGAATCACCCTGCATCGCGTCGACATAGCAGAAGTGCTCACGGGCGGCCCCCACGGCCGTGACGTCGATGAGCTCCCACTGCCCATACGCGGCGCGCATGAACATATCGCAGTCGTACTGAAACCCGCTCGCCTGAAACGAGCCAGCCTCGCCGACCAACTGAGTGTCGTACCAACCGAACTTCCCGAACGACTGCCGCTCACCGATGGCCGAGTGGATGCAGTATTCGCCCCCGTTCGAGTGGATGTCGATCCCGCGGAACGTGACCGGGCCGTGCGTTTTCCCGTTCTGGTGGTTGAGGAACCCCGAACCGCCCGAGTTGTTCTGAGCTCGCGCGCTCATCTCCCAGCCGTTCAGGCGTGGGCGACCAGCGATCGGGTCTCGCGCATAGACGTGAACGTCCCGCACCGGCTCGAACTGTGAGATCGGAGAGCTGAAGGACGGCGCCCAATAAATGGTCGTGTCCTTGTTCGTGTCCTGCCCACCCAGAAACGTCTTGTTGAAAGTGCAGCCGGGACCGATCTCTAGCGCCTGCGGCGCCCCCTGGTACTTGCGCGCGCGCCGGAACACGTCGGCGAATGCCGAGTTGTTGTCCAGCGGGTCGCCATAGCGCAAGTCGACGAAAATCGGCGTCGGTGAGCCCTGGGGCCCAACGTCACGAATCTGGTACTTCGACTCCGGGCCCGGGTTGAGCTCAAGAACGAAGGTCGTCGCGGGGAGGGTCGGATAGACCCCAGGCGGGAAAATAGCGGCCACAGGCTAGGCCGATCAGGCCAGCAGGTGGGCGAGACCCTCGGCGTTGATCTGAACGGTGAAGGCATCACCTTGCGGCGACTTCGGGAAGCCGCCCGAGTCGACCCACCCGATCGGGATGTTCGTCGCGTCGTCCCCGAACGTGCCGGCGCCCACTTTCTTGTAGAGCACGCCCGCCACGACCGTCGATCCGGCCAAGGCAGGCCATACGACGTCATCCGCATGGATCTCGGCGCGGTTGTTCACGTCGTCCTGCTGGATCGTGATGTTGGTCAAGAGCTTGCGGGTATAGCTGGCGTCGGCGTGCTCGTTCAGCGGGGAGAATCCCGAGATCGTGGCAACCGTCCGATCGTTCTCGGCGTCGCTACCAGCGTTCACGAGCAGCATCACCAGGTCGGTGGTCAGGTCGAGCCCCGCCGAAGCGATCGCCACGGCCGCAGGGTTGTAATAGAAGTTTGCCATCGGTCAGGACCTCTCCTGGGTCAGGGTGGTTTCCTCCAGCCGCACGCGCACTTCGGCTAGCTGGGGGAGGACAAGGGAGCTCCGAACGTGCGCCTCGAACGCTTCGTCGGATGCGACTTGGGATAGGGCCGCCTGCGCGCTGCTCGGCCTGAACCGCTGCGCTAGGCGCTTGTTCGTGGTCAGCCCACCGTCGAGATAGAAGTGCCCCATGAGCTGGCGGGACGTTGCGGGCCCGAGCTGGTCCGGCGTCGTGTTCGGGTCGTACACCTCGACGCGGATCGTGTAGAAGCTGACCAGGGTCATGCGGACCGCCTCCGGCCCCGACGCCGACGCCGAGACTTGGCCTTCTGGCCGGCGGTGCGCACGGCCATTAGCAGGTTCGGCTCCAGGCGCGCACGGTACTTGCGCACGAACGCAGGGGTGGCCGCGTCCCGAATGGTCGGTTCCGCCGGCTCAACCACAGCCTTGCGAACCAGCCGGTAGAGCACGCGGCGACGGCCACGCTTGCGCTGGATCCGTGCACGGCCGTCGCCGAGCTCTCGGACAAAGACCTGCTTCTGCCTGAGCTTGGCGGACGGGAGGTCGCTCGGGCGCACCCCGCGCGCGCCGCGTCGGATCGCTTCGGTCGGGACGGCCAGGCGACCGCCGCGCGCCGAGCGCTTCACCCCGCCGGTCTCCTGCAGGGCCTGGAAAGCGTCGATCGAACCGGTGCCGCTCCGCAGGTTCGGGTAGTCCCGCTTCTTGGGGAAGATCCGCCTGATACCCGAGATCACGCCCCGGTTCCGGAGCTTGTAGCGCTCCGGCTGTGACTTACGCACCGCGCGCCAGGCTGCGTTCGTGGCCTCTTTCTGCGTCTCGGTCGCAGCGAAGGGGACCTGATCGGCAGCCAGGATCGAGAAAAAGGGAGCAACCGAGTCGAGCTCGCTCCGCACGTTGATGTCGACGCCCACACCGCGGGGCTTACTCGACACGAGCGGAGCGGTCTACGGCCGCGCCTGCACGGGCCACGAGGCTAGTAGCCGTCTGCGTCTGGATCCAGCGGCATCTCTTCGGGTGGGTGGGTCCGACGTGGGTTCGCGAGGACCTTCAGCTGCCCGTGGCCCGGTGACTCGTTCGCGATGCGGATCCAGCCTCGCCGGTCCCAGCTATTCACGATCGCGCGCGACACTACCGCGACGCCCGAGCGCGTTTGTATCTCCGCCGTAGGGCGGAACGAGCCCGACGTTTTGATCGATGCCGTCCGACCCCGTAGCCGTATGAACGTCTCGCGGAACGCTCTCCAGACCTTGGGGCGGTGCCGGTCCTGGGCCGCCATGACCTACGGCCTTAGCCGACAGGGGCTTGCGCGTCAACGGGTGGTCAGGGGTGGCGGACCCGAGCTCTTCGTACTCCACGATCCGATAGCCCACGGAGCACTCCGGATAGATCACGTACGGCTCGCCCGCGATCGTGGCGGTGAGGGTGGCGCGGGGCTTGGCATAGCCTAGCCCGACCCGGCGAGCCAGTGGGCCCAGCATTGCGATCGATGCCAGACCCTGCAGGAGCGTTCTACGGTTCACGAGCCCCCCCCCGTGTCGGGCCGATTCCGAACTGCCAACGTACCGCCGAACATGGCAACACACCCCCCGCACAGCATGGCCCACCCCCAACCAAAAAGGATCTGGAACCCGGCCACCGTCATGACGTAGCCGACGAACTGAACCAGTAGAAGGTCGGCCAGTCGATAGCGACTCATCTTCATCTAGGACCCCCACGCCGACACCTTGTTCAGGTCAATGGTCACGATGTCGGGCACGGCCTTCTCGGCATTCGCGGCAGAGAAGTGCCCCACGAACACGGTCCGCAACCCGTCGGCCGCCCTGGCCTTCTTCAGTTCTTCCCAGCGCTCGCGCTCCCAGTCGCCGAGCCGACCCGCAGTCTCGACGGACTCCAGGACCAGGTAGCGGGCGCGCTTCAGGAGCTCGAACCGGACGTCTTCCGGAACTTCGACATTCGCCAGCGCGCCCCCGACCCGTGTTCGCGTTGGGGGTTGCCCGCCGCACCACTCGACCGCGTGCTCGGGGCTAGGGCATCTCCGGATCAGTCGCGACGAGGTCGTCGTCGGTATCGCTTCCTCCATGACCAGCAAGGCCCCGAAGGCGGCAGCCATCCACGTGCGGCCAGAGAGCGGCGGGCCAGCGATCGCGACGCAGCCGCCGCTCTTGGAGACCAACCGAGCCCAGGCGAGTTCGAGCTCGCCGCGCAGCGACTCGACAAGAGGCTGGACCTTGTGGTGGCGCAGGTCACCGGCAATCTTCCGAGGCCAGCCCCCGTCCATCATTGCGAGCTGAAACCACTCCAGGCGCCGCAGAGAAGCCTCGACGTTCCAGCCACGTTCCGGGTCAGACTCTCGCCCCGGGAGGCGCAGAGCGCGCCGCAGGATCGAACACGGGTCGGGAATCGACGTCTCGCTCGGCTGCGTCTCTGAGGGCTTGGATCTGGTCTTCATCGTCGATCGCTTCTGCTTTGGGCGCACGGCCCTGGTTCTTGTCTAGCCAGCCGCCGTTGATAGCGGCGCGCAATCCGAGCCACGAGTTCGCTCCAGCGTCGTCCAGGATGGGTCCGCGTAGGCCCTCCGGGACGGAGCGAAGGTCAGATACCAGAGCCTTGGCAGCCTGGGGGGTAAGCCGCTTGCCCTTGGCCCATGTCGCTTTCTTGTTCGACGTCCTCGCTTCCAGGAACGAGTCGATCGACGGGAGCCACGGCGCAAGGTCTTCGGGAAACACTTCGTCTAGGGTCCACCGAGATGGGCGGATGGGCGCAGCGGGAACCGCTGCCGCCTCCCCCTCTTCCCCGAAGAGGGCTGGGGATGTGGATAAGGATGGGGATAGGGATAGGGATAGGGGGTTCGGTTTAGGTTCCGCGCTCGGTTCCTGGTTCGGTTCCGACTTCGGTTTCGGTTTCGGTTTCTTCGTCGGCCTCCCGCCCCGGCTGCCGTTCGCTACCTTGGCCACATATTTCGCCCTCTTACGCTCGCAGGGCTCGTTCCGCAGGTTCCCGTCGTCCCATTCGTCGAAGCATCCCTCGACCTCTTTCCACGCCTCTTGGAACTCGCCTTCATCCCAGCCGACAAGCCTTCGGATGCGCCCTGTGTCGCCAGGTAGGAAACCGCGCTGCCACTGCCGCATGAGGCAGGACATATAGAGCGCCTGGGCCGGTCGAGACATCGAGATGACCGTCGGCGAGGCGAACCACTCGTCGATGAACAGCTGGAAGTAGGGGAGATTGTCTGGGTTCAACGCTCAAGCCTCCGGAACTCGACGACCCACACCCACGGGTTCGTGTCCCAGCCGAAGCCGCGCTTGGCGTTGAGGCCGTCCCAGCCGGAAGCGAAGTGCTCGCAAGGGTCCCAACCCTGCATATCCTCGTTCGAAGTACAGCCCCCGTAGAGTTCAATCCCCTCTTCGAGCGCATCGTGGCTGCTGATCTCCTGCAACCTCTCGACGCGGACCTCGGTCACCTCCAGTTCGATGCGTGATGCCCAGCGAGGCATGTGGATTGAGGGCCGCCAGCGGTCCGTGTGGTCGTTCACCCTGACCCAGGCATCCGCCGCCTCTCGCGTGTTTTCGATCGTCCGAAATGAACGGTCAGCCCGATATCGAATGCCGTCCTCGAAGGCTGAAAGGTCTCCGTCCTTTGAGAGCTCCTCGGGTCTCCACGTCTCGCGCACCCAGAGACGGTCACCGGGTACGCCGAAGGGGCACTTATCCAGAGGCGACAGGTCACTGATCTGCCCACGACAGGCATCGGTCCAAGCAGTTAGCTTCCACGACCAGGCGGTTCCGCTAGGGGACTGAACCGGCTGCGGCTTCACCACCCTTCGCGTCTGCGTCTTCCGCCCATCGAGGATGGCTCGGACCATCTCGCCCGAGAAGAGGATGGGCCGCCGTTCAACGACGCAAAGGTCGTCGAACCCAGGGTTCAGAGCGACGCCCTGGGCGAGCCCCCCCCCGTCCATGGCCTCGGTCCACCCGATCGACACCCATTCCCCGTTAGTGCGCCTTCGCCCGAGGACCTCGTAGCGCTGCCCCTTGTCTCCGATGCGTTCCTTGGGGATCGTCACGGCTAGACCTTCGACGCGCGGAACCGTTCCAGGCGCTTGCCAAACGTTTCCCCGCCGATCTCAGCGAGCGCTAGCAGCTTCAGGTAGGTCACGGTGGGGATGCCGTGATGGTCCGCCCGCTCGTCGATGGAGCGCTTCATGTCGCGCCCCTTGTCGTCGTCGGGGAACTTGATCGTGACCGCGGGTCGGGGCTCGGTGGTGGCTTTCTTCATGGCGCGTAGGCTAGCCCCCTGAATTGCTGGGGGGCTATCTTTTCCTTGGATTCCATTCGGAGAGCGCCTGGCCTGGGGGCAGGATGTCCACCTTCCGGCGCCCGGCTCGGCGCCCCGGCGGAAAGGAAAGAGCCATGACACGAAAGCCCCGAATCCCCATCCCGTTGATCGTCGCGGCGATCCTGACGCTATTCACCTTCTGCTGCAGGGGTCCGGCATGAGCACCGCTAAGAGCACTCTCCGCGTCGGCCCGTACGGCTTCGAACCTCACGACGTGGAAGCCCTGAACCGGGTCGCGATGATCGCCATCCAGTCCGGCGCGCAAGACTCGATCGACCACAAGGTGGACAACGTGTGGAAGGTCGACGAGAAGAAGACCTGGGCCGCTGCCGTGATGCGCATCGCCTGGGCCTTCGAACGCGGGATGGGCGTGTCCCAGGCGTTCACCTGTTGCGACTGGTTCGGAACTCCGCGGCCGAATACGGCCTACGTCCGGTCCCGGGCGCAGGGGCATCCGGAGCTCGCCGGCTACTCGACCCACTGGGAGCTAGAGGATCCCGACAGCGTGGACGGCCCGAAGCGTTGGGACTCGATCCCGGCGTCACTCGTCGACACGCCAAACGACGCGTGGCCGGACGGCCTACGTTGCGTCTGCCGGATCGCGCGACGTCATGCGAACGGAGTCGAGTCGATCACCGAGCGGTCGTTCTCCGTGGGGATGGCGAAGCGTCAAGACCTCTGGGACACGCGAGCGGAGATCACTCGGGGCAGCTACACCAAGGCCAACCCGTCGCCCTGGTTCCGCAACCCCGCCGACATGATCCGCAGCCGCGCAGAGGATCGCGCGTGCTGGGGAGCGTTCGCGGATGCCATCGAGGCGCGCCAGCCACGTGAGGGCAACCCGACCTTCTGGCCTGCCCCGAGTGTTTCCGAACCGTCCGTGCGGTTGCACGGACGGGCCGTTGTGGATCGCGACACGGGCGAGATTGTCCCCAGCGACACGGGCGAGGTTGTCGCCAACGTTGGAGTTGCTGAAACCTCGGCCGCGGCCGCAGAGGGGCAGGAACCCGCACCCGTGAAACAAACGGCCGAAATCCCCGAAACGGATGCCACCAAAACCCCAGGTGAGCCCGACGACCTGGGCGTGTCTCCGACGTTCGACTGCGATTGTCCGGACGCTGGCAAGGAAACCCCGGACGAGAGCATCCCGGCGACCTCTACGCGTGCGGGCCAGGAATGGCGCCTTGGCGGTGATGATGTGGTGACCGGCTACACCTGCTTGATCTGCCTCGGCTTCATCACTGCGTCCCGAGTGTCTTCGACCAGCTCGTCGAGCCAGACCGCCACATCCGAGGGCGGATCCGGCAACTGGTAGACCCACTGCGTACCGATCACGTCGAGCCATTCTTCGTCCATGGCCCGTTCGTCGACACCACACCTGGACGATCTAAAAGGAGATCCGAGAAACATGGCCACGAAACAGAAAACCCGCGCCGAGCTGGAAACACACCAGGAGGCTGTACGCGAGCTCGCGACGTCGCTCGAAAAGGCGCACGAAGACGTTCTGACCGCACGCGAGGACCTGCGCAACGCGACCGGCGTATGGAAGGACCAGGAAGCGAAGTTGATCGCTCTCGCCCTGGACCCGGACGAAGCGACCGACGGACCACTCTTCAACCCCACGGTTCGCACCCTCGACAAGCTAGACCCTCCGGTCCCCGTGCCGGCAATCAAGAAGTTGACCGAGGTAGAGGACCAGGCCCGCGCGATCCTGTGCGCCGGTGATCTCGTCAACCTCTGGGAGGACCACCAGGAAGGTCTCGCTGCCTACCTCGTGAAGGAATACGAGCTGAGCGAGAAGCAAGCGAACGTCTGCCTGAAGGCAGCCGAGAACGTCGCCGACGAGATCCGCGGAGCCGCCGCCGCGGCTGGCTAGGCCGTGCAGGCCCGGGACTACGGCGACTGGTCCGAGGATGCTCTGCGGCTCCGCATCACCGACCTGGAAGCACGAAACGAGGAGTTGCGCAAGGCGCTGGCGTGGACCCTTCTCGGACTCAAAACCTCTGTGCAGATAGCCGAGGAGAGAATCGAGACCGCGCTAGCGATGGCACCGAAAGGATTCCCGACCCCATGAAAACGATCCGATTCCAAGGCACGCCCGTCTCGTCCTACACCGCGGAGATCGATTGCGAGCGCGACGATACCGGCCAGGTCGTGTCCTTCATCGCTTGGCGGGACGGGGTCAAGGTCGACTCCGGAACGCCTGAAGGGCTCAAGGCGCGCTGGCGCCCGAAGGGCGCGAAGGCGCAGGGAACGTTCGAGGCGCTCGAATTCGCTGATCCGGTCACACCCGAGGAGCAGCCCGAGGACCCCCCCAGCGAAGTGGCCGAAGCATGACCAATCTCCACCACGTCGAGGCTGCTCCAGAAAGTGGATGCTGCGGATCGGCCGCCCTCATGCTGGGGATCATCCTCATGGCCACTCTAGTCGGTTGCGGGGGGGAACCACTCCAACCTGGTCCCAATGAACGGAGTGCGCGCGCCCTAGAGCGCATCGCCGACTATCTCGAAGAGGCCAGCAAAGAACCTGCTGGGGTTCTGATCCCAAACCCAGAACCGGTCAAGCGGAGCAAGATTGATTGACGACACGACCCCGCCGCGTGCGGGGAAGTAGGGGAGCCGCAAGGCCCGAGAGAAAGGGGGTCGAGACCTGAGAAACCTCGACCTGAACGAAGCGAGCCCCAGGCCGGCGTTAGCTGACCTGGGGCTCTTCGCGTCTCTTGGCAGGAAGAGCGGGCCCTCCCCCGGACAGATGCTCAAGGGCCCTACCAGGATCCGATTCGGAGGCGGAACAGGAGAGCGCCGCCCTCGTCACCTGGTAGCCAAACCGTATCGAACGGGCCGAATTGCAGGGCGACCGTTCCTAGAAAAGGGCCGAGCGGGGACTGCGCGAGCTCGTCGTGGTACGTGAGGCCCACCATGATTCCCGCCCGGATCTCGAAGCCGCGGGCAGGCTCCGCCACCGACCACCAGTAGCCGCCCCCGCCCACCGCCTGGAACGCGCTCCACGAGTTGCGCAGCGCGCCCGCAGTAGCGAACGCCCCGGAGCCCCTGCGTGCGCCGTACTCGACGAACGCCCCTGGGTTCCACTCGTTCCAGCTGGACTCACAGCGCCCTTCGTAGGCGCACGCTCGCGCGTCCACGGGCCGCTCGACGAAATGGTGAGACCGAACCGGTAGGACGACCGTCAGGGACGAGCACGCCGACAGCGTGTAGCCAAGTAGCCAGGTGGCCACGTGGCCACATCGCCGCATCGGATCAGTCCTCCGGGAACCACTGCTTCGCAGCGGCTACGGCGGTGCGGTGCTGAGCCTTGGTCTGCGAACTCGGGGTCGTGACCTTGATCGTGTCTCCACCTGACTCCCAGGACGTGCAGTGATCGTTCGAGCCATCCGGAGCAGCCGGACCGCCGTACGCCTCTTCCTGAACGCGCAGGTAATGAGTCTCGGCCCAGTAGCTGTAGGTCTGCGCGACCTGCTGCATCGTCCGGACCTCACCGTCCGCCAGGGTCGTCGATAGGTGGCTGGTCGATAGAACTACGCCCATTGTCGAATCCTCGTTTTGCGCTCTCCAGCGCTGCCTTTGCGCGAGCCATCCAAGCGTCGAGGGGCTCGTGCGGGTTGATCTGTGGAACCTCGACGACGTATTCGATGCTCTCCACCACGAACGTGGCGCGCAAGTGCGGAGCTCGTTCGTCGGTCAACTCCTGCACCCGATCCTCGACCTGCTGCTGCCTCTCGGCGAGCTCGGCCTGGCTGCCCTTCCACTGCAGAAGCGTCCAATAGACCAGAAGGAGAATCGTCAGGACGGCGCCAATCAGGCACAGCTCGACAGCCCGTAGCACGTACCACCTCCTCGCCCTCCGCATCGAAACTCCTGAATGCCGATGCGTCCGAGTCCCGTCAGGAAATCAGGGGGATTCTTTTCCGTTCCCTTCGCGGACCTCGCGGTGAATCTCTTCGAGCTTTCCTACCAGGCGCTCGCCCATGTGGCGATGTTCTGAAAGGACAGCGTCCAGGCGAGCCTCTGAAATAGCGTTCGACTGCTGAAGACTCTCGAAATACCGAGACTGCTGCTCTTTGTACCGGTCTGCGTTTTTGTCGGCGTCGGCGCGCACGGCAAGGTCGCGCTCGCGGAGGTACTTCATGAACCCCCACACAACGACGAGCACGGCCGACACGGACACGCCCTCGGGGAGGAAGTCCCACCCGTTTGTGGGCACCGAAGCGTCTAGGATCGCGATCAAACCGGCGCAACCGTTCCGCCGAACTCGACCAGCCCCGTGACCCAGTCATAGACCCGGTCGACCTTGTCGGTCGTCGTCGCCAGCTCGGGCCCCTTATCCACGTCCGGGCCCAGCCCATCCGACACCTGCGCGTCGCCCCAAAAGACCTCCGAGCGCGCGTCGCCGTGGTCCTGAATGTCCTCGGCGCACTTGCGTGCGAAAGCGTGGTGATGGAAGTCGAACGCTGCCTTCGCCTGGTCTTCGTCGTCTTGGATCCGATTGGGATCGTCGTCCTGAAAGGTCAGGCTCGCCTCCTCAACCTTCGTGATCCGGCCCCACTCGGCCCAGACCGGCCCCACTCGGTTCGCGGTGTTCGACTCATCGTTGAGCCAGGTCCGGGGAGATGCACCCTGATACCACTCCAGCGGCTGCTCGTAATACTTCTCGCGCCCGCGCTTGCGCGCCAGGTGCTGATAGTGCTCGTCGCCAAACGGGTTGTCATCGGACTGCGCTTGATCGAAGGCGAGTTGCGTCAGGTCGTATTGCGCGATTTGAACGCCCACCGCCGTCGGACGTCCCGAGTTGCGCGGCATCATGCGGTCGTGGGTCAGCGCGGGGAACTGAGCTCCCATCGCGGGGATGATCGCCTCGGGCATCCACATATTGGCGAGCGCGTTCGTGCCGGCCGCGGACAGCCCGACCAGGAATACCTTCCCCGAGACGCTGTTGCCTTCGCCGTCCTGAGTGAACGAGTAGCCCTGGTTCCAGAGGTCGTTGCCCCAGGTGGTCTCGTAGCGCGCCACGCCCTCGGCGCCGGACGTGCGGACGTGTCGCGTGCTCGCGATCATCTTTCCCGATGCGTTGTCGCGGATGTGCGCGATCGCCGCGCGAACGTACAGCTGAGGCTCTGGCCACATCGCCGCCGGCATGTGGTCCCGCTTGTCGTCCAGCTGTGATGGCGACTGGGGCAGGTGCACCGAGATCAGAACCCACGGCTTGGCCGTCACGGACGAGTCGTTCAGCCTCTCGGCGAGGACCTTCCACACTGGCCCGATGCCCGAGTCCGTGAACTCGATCGCGCGCCAGCCGGGGTTATGGAAGTTCCCGCCTGTGATGCCCATGAGGATGTGGGCATCGTTGAAGTTGATCGGCGTCCCGCCAGCGTCGCGCGGATACCAGATAGTCATCCACGCGTCGCCGCCGGGGTGGTTCGCGTAGAAGTGACCGCGCTCCGAGGACAGGGGCACCGGCACGTCACAAGTCGTTCGGTCGTAAACGATCGGCATTCTCAGTGGCTCCCGGTCTCGACTTGGACATGGACCCCGCGGATCTTCAGCGACGAAGCGTTGCCGCTCTGCGCGAGGATCGTTCCGGGGTTCAAGTGCTCGGTATTCGCTGCCCCGACGCCGTCACCGTCCGTCTTCCACCGGATGCCCATCATGTGCCCCTTCCGGATGTCGAAGCTAGTCGGCGGTGCCTGGGTCGGCTCGATGAAGATCTGGTGCGTGCGGTCGACCGTTAGGAACGTCGACCCTGAATCGCCGATCACGCCTCGAAGCCTCGCGGCCAGCGGGATGAAGGCAGGGAAGACGTCGGCGATGTTGGTCTCACGCAACGTCATGATCTCGATCTCGAACCAGGCGTTCAGCGTGCTACCAGGACCACCGTTCGAGACGTCGGTAGCGAACGCGTCGGTCTGCAGGGCTAGCGCCTTGTTCGGCGAGATCGCTGCACCCGGGTCCATCTCGGGTTCGATGATGAACGAGATCCGGCGCATCGTCGCGGCGGGATCGCTGCCATCCTGTTTGTACTGCCCGACCAGAGTGGCCTTCGCATAGAAGCCGTCGAGCGCAGCGAACGGAGGGATGTAGATCCCGTTCCGGTAGTGATTGAGGTTCTGGCCTTGAAAGAGCGCTGGGTAGGTTCCCACCGTCGTCGATGCGACCTGCGGACCCCACGTTTGGAAGGGCCAAGCGTCCTCTGGAAACGCGACGGTTCCGGCTCCGTAGTCGGTGTTCTCGTCCGTGTTCGCGTTGGTCGGCTGCACCGTCGTTTCACCGGCGGTCCAATCGCCAACGCCACCGTACGAGTAGCCGCCTTGCCGCCCAGCCTGTGGAGTCCAGACCGCGGTTTGAGGCCGAATCACTCCCTGCTGAATCGCAGCCGCTTGGGCCACGTTGACCGAGGCCAGGAGCTGGATCGCTTGGGCGAGCTGGCCGAAATCGCCCTTGGTGAGGTCCTGCCCAGAGAGCTCGACCGCACGGGCGATATTCTCCTGCATGTCGTTGAGCCACGAGGCCCCAACCGTCGTCCCGGCTCGGTCCGAGAACGGGTTGCCGTTGCCAAACAGGCCCCCAGCCAACGCCCCCGCAGTGTCGATTCTATGCGCCATTGCCAGACCTTCTTACGCGGAGAGTCCCGCGAGCCGCAACACCTCGTCTTCGTTCGCCCCACCCCAGTTCAACGTATGGGTCAGCCCCACCGGTGTGAACGGGAGGCCCGCAGCTGCATCAGTCCGCACCCCCAGGATCGGGTTCAGCGTGTCGTCCACCGCGGACACCTCCTTGAACACGATCACCGCGACGAGCGGCCGCGTGCCCGTTCCGAGCGCGCCATAGGGCAACGGGTCGGCCTTCAGGATCACTTCCCCGGTCGCGAGGTCGTTTGCCAGAGTCACGTTCGAGAGCGTCAGGCGCGTGTAGTTCGCGCCATCGAACTCGTCCAGGCTCGTGAAGTCGCCCAGGTTTACCGTCTGGTCCTCGGTGTCCGCGGTCGTGTTGAGCATGACCAGGGCGACCTTCAGCAGGTCCGATGCCAGGTCGAGCTCCCCTTCGAACAGCGCGCGCGGGATGTCGTGGCCTACGTACGTCACGGATAGATCTCCGCGTCAGCGGTTGCTCGGAACTCCAGAACGACCAGGTCGGACGAGCCGGTGATCGTCCCCGTGAAGGTGAAGTTCCTCCACAGATGGGGCTCCATAGAAACACCCGTCACGGTCAGCACGGAACCCGTTCCGGTGTTCCCGTCGATCGCATCGCAACGGTCTGCCGTGTTGGTGCTCTGCGCATAGATCGCGCCGACAGGGTTCTGGACTCGCTTCCGAACCCGCATCGGGTAGTCCAGCGGCGCAGTGCCCCCTCCTACCTCGCCACGGCCGACCGTTGCACGAGCGCCGGACGCAGTCAGGGCGCCCCAGTTCGATGCTTCGAAGTACCGCTGGCAAAGCATCACTTCCAGGTCGTGGGGGCGCATGACGGGCAGGCCAGCGGTTAGCGGGCCGATCTGCATGTTCCCGCCGGTGAGGTCGATCGACGGGGTCGTGTTGTCGACGTTCAGAAGGTCGATCTGAAACTCGATGAACCGCACGTCGGTGTCGGCTGTGAGCGTGCCCGCGACCGAGAACACCGCGAACTCGTCGTCGATCGTCAGCGTCGACGACGCGATCGTTTGAACCGTGGTCCCGAGCACAGTCCCGAACGCGCTCGACTCGTAGGTGATGATTCGAAGGACGCAGTCGAGCGTCGTTGCGGCGACGATCGTCTTCAGAGCAATGGACGCCGAGACCTGACCGCCGCGCCCAGCGAGCGAGTTCGGAACGATCTGGCGGATCCGCACCGAGCCCGCGGCCGTTGTTCCTGCGCGGCCGTCAATCCGAAGAAACTGCGGCGCGCTGGCTGCGAACTGATCGTTTGCCGCGTTGTCCTCTAGCTCGACGTGGCCGAGGCCGGTGATACCACCCAGGACGTTCGTCCCGTCCACGTATCCGTCGGGCTCTCCGATGTTGCTCAGCGCAAGGACCTGCACGGTCGAGTCCGCGTCAACGATCCAGCGGTCGGCCACATAGGTCGGCGTCGACGCAGGACCGAGCAAGAACTGCGCGACACCGGAACCGACCGCGACTCTCTGTTGAACGCGAAAGTACGGGTTCAGAAGGAGATTCGTCCACGGACCGTTGCCCGACGCCATCGAGAGCGCCTTCGCTAGCTGCGTGTTGTCGCCGTCGTCGAGCGCCAGGCCCTGGGATATGACCGCGTTCGCGATCTCCTCTTGGACCATGTTCCCCCACTTGGCCGAGAACACCGTGCCGTCGACGCCGGCCACGACGTCCTTTTCCACATAGGCCCCGCTGGCGTTCCCAGGGGCGTCGGTTAGATGAGCCACGTTCGTCGTCTCCTACGGGGTCGTTGTCCAGCGGGCCGGGGGTTGCTCGACGGTCAGGCCGAGAGCGGATGGAAGGTCGATGTGTGACCAGGGCGCATAGAAGTCGGGCGAGCTCGCGTCGACCGGCCCGTCGAACTTGTAGAGCACCACGGTGTACGCGGGCTTGTGCGGATCGACACCGCACGAAAGCATCGCGTTTGCGGCCGTCACGATCGGGTCCCCTGCAGCCAGGGTTCCGGCGAGGCCAAACAACGGGGATGCCGGCGGAGCGTGCACCGTCCACGCGAACGCAGCGTCGGCTCCCGCGATCTCTTCGCCAGCGACACCTTCGCCCGCGCGGAATTGGCCGTGCTCCTCGATGGTCACCTGGAAGCCGAGGGCCGCGGCCAGGTCGATGAAGAACTGCGCCGACTGACCACCCTGAGCGGTGTACTTGGCGACGACCGCGGCGACCCGCTGAGCCATCGAGATGGGGTCCGGGGCACACGGGTCGGGCAGGCCCAGCTCGGCCTCCCAATCCTGCAATAGCTCCGAAGTCGTTCGCGGGTCTGACTCGCGCACGCGGTCAACCGTGGCGCCCTGCACCTTCGCGGCTTCCTCTGCAATCGCGACAAGGACGCGCCGAAGAACCGAGTCCGGATCGTTCTTGGCAGACCAGAACGATCCCTGCGGCAGGAGTTGGGCGAGTGAATCGCCTAGCTGCGCGGAGTCTAGCTGGATGAGCTTTCGCATTCAGGGAGCCGCGTTGAAGGTCACGGTTCCGAGCCGCAAGAGCTCCGTATTCCCAACCACAACGTCGGCAGGGGGAGACGCGGCCGACGGCAGATCAAACGTATCGAGCGTGAAGTCGGCCACCCCCGGAGTCGTTCCGACAGCGACCTGGAAACGCGAGAGCGCAAGGGTAGATCCGGCGATCCCCTCGCGTTGGACCAGGTCTCGCAACGCGGCCTCGACCGCAAGCCGCAGCGTTGCAGTGTCAGCCCCGAGCAACGTCAGCGTTGGGTTCAGAAACGCTTCCGCTGGAGCCGAAACCGTCGTGATGGCAGTCACCGGACGAACAAGGTCGATGGCCGCCTGCGTATCGGCCACCAGGCTCGCGGAGGGAATCGGACCGGAAGGATCGTCGTCCGCGACAATCAGGACCGTGACCTTCCCGACCGAAGGGTGGTTGCCCAACACAAACGCGCGCGTGACGCCAGCCACCGCGAGGGCCCACTGCTCGAAATCGGTGGTCGATCCGCCGTCCGGCGGGGTCTGCCGCTTGGACAAGACGCGCGCCCGGTACGCGTCGTCGTCTTCAATGTCCGTCCCTCCGATGATGCCCGTCGCGCTGACCGTCGCGTTCGACTGAACGTTCGCGAGCGGTGAGACGATCTGGAACGGGGTATCCACGTCCGAGTTCGCAGTGGATCCGGACTCGATAGCAGTCACCGCTATTCCAGCCGTGTCTTGCGACGCGGGGAACGTGTGTTCGGAGTTGGTCTCGAACTGCACGCCGTCCGAGGTCCGCTGCCACCGCGTGCCAGCTGGCATCACGGCTGATTGGGAGCCCGTCACCGAGATCACCCCGACCGCCTTTTCGGGGAGCTTGCGCACTACGCCTTCATAGCTGCCGATCAGGTCTAGAAAGTCCCCCTCGGCTAGCGTCGCGAAGAGCTGGCGGGAAAGGAACTCGACCCCTCCGTGAAGCTCGTTCATGAGCCCCGCCCAGGCCCTCGCTACCGCCTCGTTCGGGCTGCTCGGAGAGAACGGGCCAGACCCCAGCTTCTGAGCCAGGTCGCCGGACACGCGCGAGATCAGGTCGGAAAGTGAAGGTCGGGGGTAGGGCATTGGCTCAGCTCACGAACATGATCCGGACGATCCCCGAACCGCGGGGAAATCGGTTCTCGACCTCGCTCGGGCTGGCTGCCCACTCCTCTGAACGGCGCCGCGCGCCGCCCCTCTTGATCGTCACTTCGACATCCAGGAAGCCGTCGGGGTGAACCTCAGCGTCGACGGTAATCAGTTGCGCAACGTCTTCTTCGATGAAGACTCGCAGCGCCTCTTCGGCGTACCGGATGGCCAGGCCGACCGCATTCGATCCAAGGGTCGACCGGTAGAGCAGCCACAGCTTGGAACCCCAGGGACGGTCCACGTCCTCGGCCCAGAATCCCCGCGGGTCGGCCCCCGGCTGAGACAGCTCGGCGATGTCGGCGCGGCGATCAGAGAAGAGCGCGCAAAGCACGGCCGGAACCAGGCCAGCGTCCAGGGCCAGGTTCCCGCCCGCGAGCTCCAGGTCTGCCCCCTGCTCGTCAACCTTCCATGCCAGCTCTGCCATCGCGGCGGAGCCTAGCCGACACCTGCCCGTCCGTCTGCACCCTGGGTTCAGGCCGTCGGGGACGGTCCGCTGGTCGTTCCGCCGGTCTCGCTGTGCGTGTGCACGTTGTACGCGGAGCGCATGACGGCAAGAGCCCCGATCGAATCCTGCACCGTCAGGCCGGTGATTGTGCCGGCTGCCGCGGTGATATCGCCCGTGGGGAGGATCAGGTTCCCGTTCACCGTCAGGTCCCCGTCGATCGTCACCTGCCCCGCTAACGGCGTGTCCTTGTCGCGAATATTGACCTGCGGAGCCAAGATCTCGACCGCCTGAAGGCCCGTCGATAGCAGCAGCTGCAGGCTCGCCGCGCCAGGTGAGTAGAGCGCCACGTCGCCGGCCGCGGCCAGAGCGGGGCGCTTCCCCTGCTCTTCCATCGACAACAGGATGCCGTGCGATCGGTCCCCACCCACGAACACTACGACGCCATCGGGGGCGCTGTTGACTGAAGGCAACGACGCGAGCCCGAGAGGCTGGATCCGTTCGAGCTTTGCGAGGATCTCCTGCCCCAACGCGCTCACCTGAACGGTCTGGATAGGAGTGTTATCGTCGACCTGCTGCACCTCAACGCGCTGGACGAGCGTGAGAACGGCTCGCTCCAGCTGCTCGATCCTGTTCAGAATATGGCGCGGAAGGTCCATTTTAGAAGTCGCCGAACTCGACCCCGGGCGTCGTCCCCTGCTTGTCGATGCCGTACGCCTCTGCGGGAACGAGGTCCAGGGTAGAGGTCGTTCCGCGACTGGACAGCGAGAACGCGACGCTTCGAATCAGAAGATCGACCGGCGTCACTTCGGTGGGAGGCGCCGTAGCTCCCTCGCCGTCAACGGGGGACGAACCCGGCGCGTTCATGAGCTCGGTCAAGGCCACGGGAACGATGCTATTCACGCCCCAGAGCTGGGCGCCTTCTGACCCGCGCCACCCCACCAACTCCAGGGACAGGATCGAGCCCTGCCCGCGTCGCGTCTGGGCGAGCTTGATAGCGGCCCTCTCGACGTCCTGTTGCTGACCTTGGCGCCCCATGACAACGGTCAGGCTACGCCCCGGCGCGATGTCTCGAATCCCCGGATCGATGGCCGTTCCTCGAGGGCTGGCGCTCACGTTCGCCGGCACTTGACCGGCGGACGAGAACTGACCGAGCACTTCATAGCGCGCGTACCGGGTCGAATACGACTCCTGCCAGCGCTGCCGCCGAACAATGCCTTTGGGGCCGTCACGGATCACGGTAGAGGTTCTCCGAGAGGCTGCCTTCTCGACCACGAGCAAACCGAACTCGTCGACGTAGTGCAGCAACCCCGTCGGGCCCAGAGCTCGGTCGAACGCTTCAGCGAGGCGCTCTCCTGGGTTGACCGCAAAGCTAGGGATTCGTTCGCCCTCGTTCGCGCCACCTGGCCCGACCTTGATCGGGACATCGAACTGCCCCTGAAGGATCGTCTGGACGACTGTGAAGGGCTTCAGCCCGGCCCACTCGTTCGGAGGAATCCTCACCGATGAGTCGACCAGGTCGCCGCCGATGTCGCGACCGACGATCGTCACGCGTTGGCCGCTGGGCGTCACCTCAAGCGAGAAGTCCTCGACACGCGCGTCGGTGATGAGCGGCTTCCCGTCCTCCGTTCGAATGGAAACCTTGGCCCCCGGCCGAAGCTGGCCAGCCTTCGGGAAGTTGCTGTACCGCCCTCCGTCGTGCACCAGGAACCCGGGGCCCGTGATCCTGAAAGCGCCGGCCACTTCGGTGAACGAGCGCCGCACGTACACCGACTCCCAGTCCGTAACCAGCTGCCCGTCGGCCCGAATCTCGGGCTTCTCGATCGTCACGGAACCACGACCTCGACCGTGCCCGCGGACACTCTGGCCGGCGTCGGGAATCGGTTCCTGTTGACGAACTCGCGCGCGGACACGACCGACCCGGTCGCCCGGTACGCAACGACCAGAGACGGCTCGGGGCCCTGGGTCGTGATCGTTTCAAGTCGCGGCAGCTGGCGGTTCCGAGGGGGCACGGCTTCCAGAAGCGAACGGCGCAGCTGCTCGATCACCTGGAACTGCCCGCCGCTGGCCTTGAGCAACAACGCGTCGAGGTCTGCCGCGAGACGGTTGCGCGCCTGCAGCGCCTGTTCGAGGGTCTCCCACTCGACCCGCGCGGCTGCTCGAATCGCTCCGCCAAGAGCGTGTAGACGCACCTGGCTATCTAGCGCAGACGTCGCTGCGGTGATCGCGAAGTCGGTGTGCGCAGATGTGGAGATGCTGCCCACGCCGAACTCGACGGCGATCAGCGTCTCGTAGGCAGCAAGCACTCGGCCGGGGACATTGCCGACCGCATCGAACACACCGTCGACAACCTCGCGGACCTTCGACGCTAGGTTCGCTGGCGCTGAGATGAGCTCGACCGCGTTGTTGGCCAGCTCGTCGATCGCCGACGCAAGCGCGTCCAGGTCCTGAATGATCGGAGAGATGAAATCGAGCGACTTCACCGTCGCCGCAACCGATGCGACCGCGCTCGTTAGCGTCTCGATCGCGACCTGCGGAGCCTGCAGGACCTGGTCGAAGCCCGAGACGGAATCGGCCTCGGCCACATCGCCGGCAGCTTCCGCCGCTGCGTCCGCCCCTCCGACAACGTCGGGAGAGTCGCTTGCGATCGCGAGGGCGCCGGCCTCCGTGAAGTCGAGCGTGAAGGTCGACCAGCGCTCGCTCCGCTTGGTCTCGCGCTGGCTGTATCCGACAACAAAGACCGTCAGCTGGCCGAAATACGGGTGATCGAGAAGACCGGGACCGGCGAGCTCGCAAGCGTCGATCAGCTGATCGCGCTGGGTCATGTAATCGTCGCCGAGGACGAACGCCTGCATTTGAAAGGTGCGGGTCCGGCGGCCGGTGTCCTCGATGTAGGGCTCGTCTCCGTTGATGAAGTCATGCCCGGCGATGCGTCGGCCACCCGATCGGCGATGGTCGGTCACCTTGAACGGGACCCCACGGAACGCGGCGGGGATCAGCTGATCGCGAAAGCTGGCCACCTAGCGCATCTCCTTGAGAGGTGCGTGAACTCTGGGCCGGTCCCGGTGCGTCGTGACGTTCTCGGGAGCGATCGGCCTGGGGATATGCGGCAGACCGGCCCCGCAGTTCCTGCAGCGCCACTTACGGCCTGGCACCCATTGCCCACAATATTCGCACTTCGGCTTCGGCATCTCCCTAGAACCCTCCCCGACCTTGCTCGCCGGTGTCCACCGTGGTGTCGACGTTGTCCTGCGCCTCAACCTCGACGCGCGCGCCCGACGGCAGGCCCGAGAAGTTGACGTCCAGAGCCACCTTGCCGCTACCGGCCGCCTGCTGCGCGGCAGCGAGAGCGGCTCCGGCACTCGGTTGCCCCGCGAGACGGCGCTGCCGTGAAGCGGCTCCGCCCGCTGCTCCCTCTCGCCCAGCTTCGCCGGCAGCTATGAAGTCCTGGACGAAGTCCACAATGAACGGGGTCGCGATCGCGCTGCCGATGGACGCCGCCGCAAACAGAGGGTTCGCGAACATGGCCTTCGTCAGAGCAATGACCGAGGTCGTGACAATCCCGATAGCTGGAGCGAGGGCGACGAGCGCGACAGCCGAGAACGCACCGACCGCAACCTCGGCCGCGCCGAACTGTTCGACCAGGTCGCCGACGAAACGGACGGCTGGACGCACGTCATCGATCAGACCGGACACTTCCGTGCGGATCGTCTTCAGAGCCCCAGGAAGTCCCGCCGCAACCTCTTGCGCGAACAGGCGAAGCCGCGGCTGGTTCTCGATCACGAACGCACGGAACCGGTCGAGCAAGTCTCCAACGACCGGGATCAGCTCGATCCCAATGATGTTTTTGACGCCGGTCAGAACGCCTTGCGCCGACTGCAGGGACGCCGCGAACTTCTGCGATTCCTCGGTCGCTTCCTTGCCCAGGAATAGCCCGAGCTCGCGACCCTCCGCGACCATCTCGCGAATCCCCGCCGAGCCCGCCGAAAGGACATTGATGAGAGCCAGGCCCTCCGAGTCGAACAGCTTCACCGCGAGCGCGTTGCGTCGCGAGATGTCGTCGATCTGGCCGAGTGAATCAGCGAGTTCGGGCAAGACCTCTTCCAAGGTCTTGACCCTGCCCGAGGTCGTGGTGATCGAGATCCCGAGCGCGTCGAACGCCTTCTTCGCCTCGCCGGTCCCGAACTGCGCTACCTCTCCCATGCGCCGGCCGAGACGCTGCAGCGCCAGGTCCGTGACGTTCGTCGCGACCCCAGACCGTTCCGCGGCGAACCGCCACTCTTGGAGACCGACCACGCCTACGCCGATCTTCTGCGCGGTCTTCGCGATCTCGTCGCCAGCGGTTGCCACTGACTTGGTCAGCAGGAAAGCGGCGGTCGAGACCGCGGTGATGGCCCCGACCGCAACGGCGCTGCTCCGGAGGACCTCCCGGCCCATGAGGATGCCGGCTGAACCGATTTCCCGGATGGGCTTGGGTAGACGCTCCGCCGCACCGCGGAGCGTGTTCATGACCGTCTTCAAGCCGCGGTCGCGGCCCGTGAAGATCACGCCGGCTGAGAAGATCGAAGAGGCCATAGGAGGTCAGCGCTTGCCCTTGGAGAGCAAGCCGGACACTAGCCGACCCTCTGCCTTGGCGCGAGCCTCGTCGATCTTGCCGAGCGCGGTCTGCCAGTAGTTCATTTCATGGACGTCGAACCCGTCAACGGCCAGGCCGAATCCGAGCTCCCCGGCCATGCGGGCGATATCTAGGAGGTCGAATCGCCCGAACGCACGAAAAAACCGTTCACGACCTCCCGGACCAGCATCCAGTCGGAAAGGGCCATCCGGTAGAGCTCGACGGGATCGCGTCCGCAAAGTTTGGCGGCCAGGTGCGCGCGCTGCGTGTCGGGCGTCTGCGCGGTCGGCCGTCGGATGTCGCCCAGCTGGGGGCGTCGCATCTTCACGGCGTCGATCAGCTCATCGGCCACTAGAAACGGCTCGGCGAGATCGACGGTGCGCGCGCCGTCAGGGGATACCTGGACCCTCTCGATGTTGGATTCCTGTCCCTTTCCAGCGCGAACCGCCGGGGTTGGCTTGGCCCACTGCGTCAGCTTCGACTCGATATCCATCCAGTCCACGACGTCGAGCCGATCAGCTACTGCGCGAACGTTCGGATCGGTCAGGACCTGAAAAAACACGCCATGTCCGGCGGGGTTGATCCGAGCGCCTTCGTTGGCGCCAAGGATGAGCGGGTCCCGTTCCTCGGGCGGGGCCTCTTCTTCGGCTCGCACCAGATCCCCGAGGGTTGATCGGCGCAGCCCGATCCTTGTGATGCGCGACCCGGCATCGGTGAGAATCGGTTTCGACAGCTCGTGAACCCAGTCCGGGTCCGCCTCGGCCACGGGGGCCGTCGGCTCTTGGGGGTTTTCCATGCCGCCGAGCCTACTGGTAGCGGGGGCGGGATTCGAACCCGCGGCCTCCTGGATATGAGCCAGGCGAGCTACCGGACTGCTCTACCCCACGGTGATGGTTGCGCCTTCCCGGCCCAGCGAGCAGTCCCCCGTCGGGGTTCATCGCTGGGCCGGGGCTCCCGGGCAGGTACACGCCAGGGCCTTTCGAGGGGAGCACTTGCCGCGTCACCGCCTACGCCCCGTCGGGATCGGCATCACCGCAGCCGCCGACAATGAAACCGCGCCCCCTGCCCGAAAGCAAGAGGCGCGGCGAATGGATCCCCAAGGCAGCGGGGTCTCGGCAGGCTACACGATGTCGGCGGACAGTCCCTCGAACCGCAGCGGAATGGTTCCGTCGTCGGTGTTCGCGTTGGCGTCACCGGCCTGGACACCGCCGCGCATAACGAACGACTGGCCGCCAGGAAGGCGCAGGACAACGGTCGCGCCAGAAGCACCGACCACGGCATCGTAGTTGTCCAAAAGGGCCTTGTTTGCGATTGCGTTCCCCTCGACGTACGGGACCTGAGGCTCCTCGCGATGACCCGCGCTCCCGTCGGTGGCCAGGATCTGGGTTCGGCGCGAGGTTCCGCGGTGATAGCTCCAGGGGCTGTTCGCCTGGAGTTGGTACGAACGCCCGTCGATCGTCAGACGGGCAACGCCAGCAATGAGTCCCATAGCAGGCCCTCCCTAGAGTCGGAACTGGATGGCCGCACGGATCACGCGCAGCTGATTGACGAAGTCAGGCCCGACGATGATGTCGAGCACGTTCGGGTCGCTCGGGTTGATCTCGACGACGAGCCCCGCCTTGAAGGTGTCGCGGTCCTCGACCAGGCCCAGCGTCTCCATGTCGTCGAACCACGCGACCAGCTCGGCCCGCATGATCGAGGGCGTCATGATGTCTTGGCCGGGCGCAATCTTCGCCTCGTCGCTTGCGAGCTTGTGGCGCGGGAACTTAACCGCGAGCAGCGTGCGCAGGTTGAAGCGCAGAAAGAGCAGCGTCAGGAGCACGTTCACGTCGGTGAATGCGGTGTCATTCGCACCGGCCGAGTTGACCTGATACGAGGTCTGCAGACGCTCGATCTGAACAACGTTTCCCGGCCCGACCTTCAGCGTGCCCACGCCCGAGTTGAGAAGCGTGTTCCGTTCCCCGTCGTTGAACTGGTCCGCCAGGGCCGGCGCACGGATGCCCGCAACCTGCAGCGTCTGGAATGGACGCGCGGGATCGATCGCGCCCTGCAGGCCGACCACACCCACGACCGCCGCGGCGATCTCGTATTCGGGCGTCTCTGAACCGCGCAGAGAGACCGGGGATACGTGCTTGTCGTTCCGTCCGGCTCCCGAGTCCTTCGAGTCGAACTGGGTCTGGTACGTGTTGACGTCGGCTCGATCAGCACCGAAGAACCCGACCCCATCCTTCTGGACGAGCGGGCCGAACTTGGTCACGAGATGAGCTTCGAGCAGTGCTAGCGACGTGTCGGTCGAGTCGCCCCACCCGATTAGGTCGTACTGCTCTTCCTCGACTGCGGTCAGTGCGGAGGCCCAGGCAGGCTCACCGGCCCCGGCCGTGGTGTCCGCAACCGTGGCGCTCGACACGCCGGCCGGAAGCTCCTCGTCCTCGTTCAGGTTTACGGAAACCTTGATCTGGTTCCCATAGGTCCCGGTCCCCCTGGCCGTGAAGATCACGTCCGCCGCGGCCCCGGTGATCGCTATCGGGAGGTTCGTGACGTTGCCGATCGCGGTCCGGATGTTGCCGGCGATGGCAGAGGCTGCGTCACCGCTCGCGACTGCGATCGAGATACGGCGCCCAGCGACGTAGACGACGACCGCACCGGACTCGGTAGCGGTGCCAGCAATCGTCAGCGTCTTTACCATCGCGGTTCCCGCGGGGTCCGCCATCGCGACGCCCTTCACCGTGGTGAAGGTGTTGTTTTCGAACAGCGCCTCGAACATGCCCGCGCCTTGCGAGCCTTCTCCAAAGAGCGTGCGAGCCTGACCGAACGACGTGATGGTCGTCGGCGTGTCCGCCACGATAGTTCCCGCCGCGATCTTCTGGGCGACGACCAAAAGCGTGTACGCCTTCGTTGCGATCGACTGCTGCGCGAACCGAGGGTCGACCTCGATAGCAACGGTCGGCGTCCGAAGACCCGTCGGGATTGACAGGAAGGTGACCATGATTCAGCTCGCTAAGGGGTTGGCGTTTGGACGTGGATCGTGTCTTCGGCGTCGACGGCGTCGCCTCCAGCAAGGTCCCAGTCGACGTCGGCGGTCTCGAACTCGAAGAGCGGAACCGAGGGGTCGGTCGGCTCGAACTCGAACACTGCGTCGAAAGAGAGATCAAGCGCCCCGGTCGGCTTGTGCTGGCCTTCGAAGATCAGCGGGCCGCGGACCTCACGCGGTTCGATGGAACGCAGGTTCCCCAACCCGGCGGACGCTCCACCCAGCTGGCAATCTGAAAACAGGGCATCGAATACGAGCTCTAGCAGGTCGTCCAGGACGTCGTCCAGGTCGGCGGTCTGCTGCGCCATGACGCGCACGTTGAACGTAGCGGTGCGCGCATACTTCGGCGTGCTGTGCGAGACAGTCTCGATGCGCTCGCCGTCGTCCGAATAGACGATCAGGGCGGGCAGTTCGTGGTTCTGGATGCTCGGACGGTTCGAGTAGACGCGCGTCCCGACCGTGGGGATGCTCGCAGCCTTGAGGATGTCCACGACTCGCTCGCGGATCCGCCGTCGGGTCGAGACCACGGCTAGCCGTCCTCTTCGTTCAGCTCAAGCATCACGACGCCGTCGCCGTCTGGGTGAACGCGCGAGACCTTGAAGGTGGAGCCACCCGGCAGCGAGGGGATGTCTGGAACGTCGACTTCGTCGGCTTTGAACGGGTCCCCGCCGACAGGCATGGCCGGCAGGTCCGCGAGCCGAACCCAGAGGCGGGCGCCGACGTCATCGACGACGGTCCCGATCTCCGGGTCGGTTGCGGTGTGGGCAGCAAGGAACTCGGCCTCGATATCGATCGAGCCCCCCGCGAAAGGTCGGTAGGTGACGAGCTCGCCGGCCGCCGACCGCGCAGCGAATACGCGCGTGGTCGTGGTCGCGACAGTGTCGGCGAGCTTGTCCCAGGACATGGTTCAGCCGTCAGGGGGTGACGACGTCTCCGTTGCCGGGGATCAGCGTGCACCGCACGAGCGGATCGCTATCCCCGGAGGGTTGCGAGCAGATCGCCGCAAGGATGCGGCCCGATGCGTCGGCCTCTTTCAGCAAGCCGTCCGCGGTGTCGAGGAAGAGTTGCTGGCCTTGCGTCGAGCCAGTACCTGCGCCCGTTGCCTTCGGTAGGCTGAACTCGCCGTAGCGCTCGCCGACGAATTCGGCAGTGGCGACGGCGTCGGCCAACGCAAGGACCACGAGGTCCCCGATTGCGTACAGCCGACCAGCTGTGACCCCGCCCGCGGGCGCGATCAGCTTCGGGATCTTGGTCCCGTCGTTGTGTGCGGCAGTTGCCATGGTTTCGGTTCCTTGGTTCAGGTCGTCGTGGGGTGAAAGGTCAGCGGATCAGGTGGTGCCGTTGTTCCGCTGCAGCCCGCGGTAGTCGATGATCCGGGCACCGAGCGGCCACTCGATTCGCGTCTTCACGCCGAGGTAGTCGATCGATTCCGCGACCATAAACCGCGGGGTGGCCATCCCGTCGAGCGTTGCCAGCTCCAAGATGTCGACCTGATCCGGGCTGGTTGCCGTGAACCAGGTCGTAGCACCGTTCGCGATACCGGACGCCGAGAGGCGAGCTTCCACGATCGGGGTCAGCGCTGTGCGCCCACCTGCCGCGAAGGGGTTGGCGTCCGAGATGTTGGCCGGCGTAAGCGAGGCCGTGATCTTGTCGGCCGTGGTTTCCAGCTCCGGCGGGACAACCAGGAAACGCGGGACCAGGTTCAAGAGCGGGCCCTGCTCCAGGACGTTCCCTGCGGAGTCCGTCTTGTCGATACCGCGCTGCTTGCCCATGTTCGAGCGATGCACGGACACGTCCGACTCGTCGACCAGAGCCGCGGTCCCCGAGTTGTTGTGATTCGCGTGGAACAGCGTGTTCCCGGTCTCGTTCATGGCGGGGTTTGACGTGATCTGATCCCAGAGCAGATCCGAAGCAAGGCGCTCAGCTGCCTGGCCCATCGACTGCGGGAGGCGCGAGAGCGCGTCCAGGTCGTCGTTCACGATCAGCTTCCGGGATAGCTCGATGATCCGAGCGAACTCCCGAACCGCGTAGTCCTGACGGACGTCCGCCAGGTATCCGTGCTCGATCGGTCCGCCGTCGGAGTCGACTTCCAACAGGTCCGGTGCGCTCGAAAGACCGATCGTTGACAGGGCCTTGAAGTCCGTCGCCGTGCGCATCCGGGTGAGCGGAGCCCAGGAGCGCGGACGCTCTTGGAAGGCACGGCGTAGGAACTTGTTCTGGACATCCAGAACAATCGCCGCGAGTGCACTCGTGGTCTGCGGAGCACCACGAGCGCCCACGTAGGACGGAACTCGAAGAGCAGCGTCGACGATGTCGATCTTCGCCATGCCTCGCGTCCGGACGTTCCGCGACTGCAACAGATCGACGCAGAGGTCGACGAGCGAAGCGCGGGCGAAGTCACGCGAGCGTTCGTTGCCCTTCTCTTCCAGGGCAACAGAGAACGCATCTTTCGGGTTCGTGAAGGCGCGGGTTTGGTCGCACCGTGCGGCTAGGCCGATCGCCGCCGCTTGCTCGAAACCTTCGACTGCAAGTTCGCGCTGGCCGCTCGTCACGGCCGTATCGCTGGTCTCGGCTGCGTCGGCGTCGGCGGTCGCGTTCAAGAACGAGAGCGCAGCGCGTTCCGAAGTGTACCCCTCCTCGATCGCTTTCACGACGGCGGCATTGTCGGAGGCGAGCCCCGCGCGCGTGGCTAGACCGCCGATGTCGGCCATCCGTTTGCGCTCGGCGGTACGAACAGCCTTCTCGTCCATCGCCGGGGCTGCAGGAGCCGCGACGGGGACCGGGGTGGGCGGAGTTGCCGGCGGTGCGGAACGTTGTCCGTCAGCGGGCGCGGGCGTTTCGTTTCCGCCGCCCTGTGCCCCCTGCGGGGGAGTCTGCGGCGCCGGAGTCTCGTCTTTGGGCGGCATGGTGGTCTCGCTTCGAGTTTGGACGGTGCATGGGTATAGCGCGGGGGTGGGGCCGTCCTTCCCTCCCTCACTTCTGACGTGCGAGCCGTCGTCGGCACCGACGGCCACGGACGAAGCCTCGCGCGGCTCCCAATCCGTGGCCCGGATTCGACGGACGCCTGCGAGCTTGTCTTCGTCGGTCGTGATGTCCTCGGCCGCGTGGACCCGGAACCCGACCGAGATGTTCTGGAGAATGCCCTGCTGGATCTTCTCGCGCGTCTCGCGCGTGCCCTCGGTATCCGCCAGGCGGACCGTGGCAGTCCCGGCCAGAGCGCCATCGAGCATCTCGATTGCCGCGCGCTCGATAACACCGACGACCGAATCGGTCGACTGGCAGTGATCGCGCAGGAACGGAGCTCGGCCGCTTCGGAAAGCGTCCATTCGGACGATCACGCCGTCGCCCCCCAGGGGCAGTTCTTCCAGGATGTCGTCCGAGAAGAAGCGGGGCATCCGAACCGTGGCGCCACGGCTCCAGACGATGTCGAACGTTCCGCGGTCCTTGTCGAACGAAGCGACTCGGGCTTGTAGCTGGAACTCGGGGAGCTGACGCGTCTCGACTGAGAAGGGCGGCATTGTCACCGCGGCTTACTCGACCCCCTAGACCCGAGCAACCCCGACCCCGCGCCCATTCCGCGAGGAATCCTCCGGCTCTGAGTCGTCCGGATCCGAGTCCCCCTTCGAGCCGTCGTTGTCCTTCGGAGCCGAGCTCGGCGTGGAACTGGCCCCAGCGGCCCCCACTTTCCGGGGGTCCGAATCCAGAACGAGCTCCATCTCGTCTATCAGCTCGTTGTCCTTACGCATCTGCTCCAGGGCCCGGCGCGGGTTCAGTCCGCGCTTCCTGAGCTCGGCCGAGAGCGGCGAAAGACCCGATCGAATCGCGTCCTTCATCGCCGCGATCTCTCGGTCGGGCTCGATCATCGGCCGGACGGGGCAGGTCCACTCAACCGAGACGAGCTCGGGGAATATCTCGGGCTCACCCCTAGCGCTAGCGGCGAGAACGGCCGCGTTCACAAACCAGCGCCACAACGGGCCCGCGAAGTGCGGAATCAGCGTGTCGGTCTGCCAGGTCGAGAACTCGCCCCACGCCTCCATGAGGGCCAGGCGCGCGGAAGCGAAGTTCACCTGCGAATAGTTGCCGCTCAGCTGCTCGAACGCGACACCGATCCCAGCCGCAGCCGACCGCAGCTCGGTGTCGACGAACTCGGAATAGCCCTCGACCTTCGGCGGGTCCGAAAACATGACCTCTTCGGTGTCGCCCAGAGGAACGATCGACGCCGGGGCTAGGCGCTGCTGCCCCTGGTCATCGGCCTGAAGCGTGTTCCCGCCCTTCGTGAAAGCTGCGAACAGAGCGGCGACCTGCTGCCTAGAGATCTGGGCATCACCGTAATCCCGCAAGTCCTTGGTCGGCCGAAGTGATGCGGTCGCAAGGATGCGGCCACGAGCCTGGTTCGCTCGGATCGACTCGAAGATGTGCGAGATCCCGTCGGCGGACACCAGGCGGGAGGTCAGCGAACCGAACATGGATCCGGGATGCTCGTCGAACAGCCAGTAGCCAGACCGGTGGCCATTCGTGAAGCGGACACCCTGGATATCCCTCACCGTGCGCGATGCGGTGCGGTCGACCTGGTGCTGAGACTCGTCGATGAAGTCGGGTTCCAGGAACTGCATCCGGAGCGGGACTCGCACCCCCGGGGATAGCCGTATCCGGCGCCGACGCATGAGCACTTCGCCGGCCGTCGCGGCAGTCCTCACGACCATTCTGGAGCCCGCGACGTAGTTCAGCCGCCCGTCCGCGTCGAACCCCGAGGGGTTGTCGTTCCGAGTGAAGTGATCGTCCCAGAGCACTCGGAGAGCCTCGGCCGACCTCTTGGCTCGATCGCTATCGTCGATCGCCGTGATTTCTGCGCTGAACCCCGCTCCGACGGTGTGCCGCTCGATGGTTCGGATCCCCTTCCGGATCCACGAGACGTTGCGGTAAGCGTCGCGCGATCGGTCGCGCAGGATGCCCAGGTTCCCCTCGACCTCTTGGTTCGGGTCGGTCGATGGGTGTCGCCATCCGTCGGTTAGGGCGCTCTTCTCGGCAGCTTCGTAGTGCCGCTTCAGCATATCCCGCGCCTGGACCCGACGCAGACCGGCAGCGGGCGAGATAGCGGACACGGCCCGGTCGATCAAGCTGGGACGTCGTTGGTTCTTCACTCCGTTGTCCCCGTGTTCCCGTACTTGCGCGGGCTGGCCTGGAAGATCGTCCCTTTCGACGGGGGCAGGCCGAGAGCGGCCTCTATCTCGTCTCGAATGCTACGGAGCTCGGCGAGCGAGGCGAGCTTGATTACGCGACCGCTGGCCGTACGAACCATGCCGCCAGCGGCTCCGCTGGCGATCAGAGCCCTGATCTGGTCGAGGTCCGTCTGGGTGTATGCCATCCGCCGCCTTACCGGGGTTTGATCGGCCGCACGTTGACCGGGCGAACGGTGGCTCCCGGCCTCGACGGCGTCTTACCAGACCTCAGCGGGGCGCGCACCCGTTTGGACTCGGCCTCCCAGTCCGAGGCCGACCAGCGATCTAGGCCGAGAGTCTCCGCCGCACCCCTCGCGTACACCCACATATCCAGGACCTCGTTCCGATCCCGGATGGGCTGGAACGTCCAGGTCGTTCGGCCAGCGCTCTTTCGCTCTGCCTTGACCTCGGAGCACAGCTGGCGGAAGAACTCGGGGTCTTGTTCGTTGATGTGACACCAGCCGCGCGGATACCCCTCTTCCTCCGGCCGCAGCGGAGGGTCCCGCTTCAGCCAAGCGAAGAGCTCCTCTTTCGCCATGTCCGTGCCCACCGGCCAGTACCGACCCCCCCTCGCGATCCGGTTCCCCCGCCGATCAACGTCGACCGTCTTCGCTGTGCCAATGATCGTGCGTAGGTGGCTCTGGCCGCGCACCGCGATGGCTCTCGGGATGCCCCTCACGCGTTTGTAGACCTCGCTCGACAGATAGCCGGCGTCGATCGCCATGCGCGACACCCTCGCGCGCGCGTCCTCGTGCCCGCCCTTGATCTTGAAGGTCTCCCCCAGGAGCCGCTCGACGTGCTTCCACACCTCGTTTTCGCTCGGATCCCCCGGCCAGATCCGACGATCGATCACCCAGCACTCCATCTCGGGCCCGTAGGCGAGCAGAAGACACTCGATGCGGTTCTTCTGAACGTCCAGACCAGCGACGAGAACGGACGCCCGCTTGGGGATCACGTTCATGGGGTAGCGCTCGCGGCGCCGGTAGAGCTCTTCCCACTCGGGCGCGTCGCCCTTGTCGACGTACGTTTCGGCTAGGACCGTGTTCACGAACGCTTTCAGCTTCGGAACGACCTTGCACGACTCGACCCACTTCTCCGCGATCTGCTCCCAACTCGATCCCAGCAGGGTGTAGAGCGCCGACAGGTGATAGCCGCGCCCGCTGTCCGACCGCTCGGGGACGTCCGGGATCCACTCTCCGTTGCGGACCATGTCCGGTTTCTGTTTCTCCTCGATCTGCGCGGAGCAGTGTGGGCAGCCAGCGCGCACGCTCGTCGGGTCCGCGTCGTCAAAGTGCAGCATCCCCCGGGGGATCGTCTTCGGGATGCGCGTGTGCTCCTCGCTGAACACCAGGACGAACTTCCCCCCGCACTCGGGGCATGGCAGGTAGTACCGGCGTCGGTCTGAGAGCTCGTAATAGCTCTCGATTGCGCTCCGGCGGTAGGTGGTCGGCGACGAGATCAGCAAGGTGGTCGCACCGATTCGCGTGTGCAGGAACGTTTCCTGACGGGCCTCGACCAGGGACACCGGGTCGCCCTCGCCCTGAACGTCACGCGGGAACTTGTCGAGCTCGTCTAGAACGACGACCGGCATGGCCGAGGCCCGGTAGGCGTTCGAGGTCTGGCCCGTTGCCACCCGGATGAACCCTCCCGGGAACACCTTCAGGTCCCAGGTATTGCCTGAGTCCCGCGACCCCGGACGCGCCACGCGCTCGCGCAGCTCTGGGGTGTCCTCGATCAGCGGCTCGACCTTGGTCTTCGAGTTGATCTTCGCATCGGTGTCCGTGGGCCAGAGGATCAGGACGCGACGCGGCGAGTGCGCCATCCAGTAGCCAACGGCGCCGAGCGCCCCATCGGTCTTCCCGACCTGGCTCGCGAACTGCCACACATGACGGCGCAGGGACGGATCGTTCAGCGCGTCGATCGGCTCCCGCAAGTACGGGGTCCGGTCGAACGAATAGAGCCCGGGGTAGGCGTTGCCCTCGGAGATGAACCGATGCCGCTCGATCCACTGGGACGGCGTTAGGAGCTCGGGGACGTCAAGACCGAGCAGAGCCCCCTCGATATCGGGGGGAAGGGTTGCTTGCAGAGCGACGAACGGCGGGGTCACCCGCCCAGGCTAGTCTCTGTGCTTCTCCCAGACGATGGCCACCTGGTTGGCCTGGGTCGCGGACTCCGTGTGGAACGCGAACCCGTCGCGGAACCTGAAGCCGAGTTCGATCGGGAGATCACCGGCCGATAGAGCTGCCATCTTGGGAAACACGTCGCTCCCGCTATCGCTGCCCGGAACGAAGGTCACCTTGACTCCCGAGGCGCCGTCCAGCGCGATAACCCGAATGATGCGCCCAGCCGTTCCCGGTCCAGCCTGACTATCAGCGACGTCGGCGACGGCCTCGCCGTCCATGGTCGGAAACTGGGTATTGAACGGGGTTCCGTTGTTCCAGGTGACGAGGTAGCCGGCGGACGGGTTGGGAATCATAGGGGCGGTCTCCGTGGCACGAGTCCTAGCCGACTCAGACGAGATCTGCCAGCCACTCTCACGAAGCCTGAATGGTGGCAACGGCAGATCCGCCCACAAGGTGGGGTCCGCACCCCTCAAGGTGAAGTGATCCCCGCAGGCTTCCTCACCGGTCCACCAATCCCCATTCCTGTCTAGCTCGGCCGCATACACGAGCTCGGTAGACCCTGGGATGTAAATCAGAACCCGCTCGCCAATCTCAGCAGTCCCGATCGGCTTCCAGTCAAGCATCTCGCGCCACCTTCTGCCCAGGGTCGTGGTCGGACCAGTCCTTGCTCTCGCCGCCGTCGTACACGTCGTGATCGATCAGCTGCCGAGCCTTCTGCTCGTAATGCTCGGTCGGAGGGATGTAGCCCGGCGGAAAGCACTCGTAGCAGTGCGCCCGCCAGTCCTCGCCCTCGTCCCAAAAAGGACGGTTGCAGCCGATGCAGATCAGGCGTTCGCCCTCGCCGATCATGGGTCGACCCTCCGCAGCCGCTCCGCCTCCAGCTCGACATTCGCGTCGCGCGCTGCGGCGAGGTCGGCCTTCATCTTGCGAATCGTGTCGACGAACGGCGGCCCAGCCTCGTCGCCAAGCACAATCCCGATTTCGCACTTCAGCGAGTGCAACCCATCCCGCTCCGCCTCCGCGGCTTTGAGCTTGTCGCGGAGGTCGTCGAAAGTCTTCTGCTGGTCCCACCCTTCGTACGTGCGCCGCAGAGCGTCCCGCTCCGCCTCGGCCGCTTCGAGCTTGGCGCGGAGGTCGTCAATCGTTCCGAGCAGGGCGACTCGACACAGATCGAACCCGTCGCTCTCCTCTGCTAACCGATCCTGTTTCCGCTTCGCCTCCTCCAAGCGCTGCTCCAGGTCGCGAATGGCTTGGCGGCTCTCCTCGTGCAAGCCCCGGCACGCAGGCACTCCCTGCTTGTATGAGATAGCTTCGTTGAGTCGATGCTGTAGCCCGTCGTACCTCCCCATCACTCCACCCACTCTTTCAGCGCGTCTAGTTCTCCAGCTCGCTCCAGGACGAGCCGGGCCTGAGCCCTGATCCGCATGAGTGGAGAGCTCACCAGGCCGCCCGCCTTCTCGTGCTCGACCATCTCGCGCTCGACGTCGCGCGCTAGCCGCAGGTTGGAGTCGCGCATGTCGCGCAGCCGGTCGAGCTCCTCGACTAGGTCGCCGATCTTCTGGGCGGAAATCGATTTCACCGTTCCTTCGGGTAGCTCCAAGGGCGGGGCGTCTGGAAGGCACAGCGTTTCTTCGTAGTGCTTGAGCTTGGCCAGTGCAGCACAGAGACGGAGCCATAACTTTTCCCGCCAGCCGTCTTGATAGGACAGCGCGCCTCTCGCTCCCTCTAGGTCGTCCTTCGCGATCTCCAACAGGCACGTAGCGCACCGCTGCGCGCCTGTTTTGGGATCTGCGCCTGCGTACCGACACGGCTTCTCGCATCCGTAGCAGTGGTCGGGTAGCAGCGCCTCTAGCTCGTTCCTGTTCTCCACGAGCTTGGCCTCCGCTGCCTCCCACCTGCTGCGCAACGTCCACGGCGGATAGGTCCATTTGTGTGATGACTCCGGAGGAAGCCGAAGCCGAGCGTTCTCCTCTTCGAGCTCCAGGACTAGGTCGAACGTTGCGCGCACCCGTAAGGGGTCCAGCAGGCCGCCGAACACGAGCTCGGGCGACGCGAACGAGTGGGCCTTCTCGTGCTCAGCGATCTCGGCCGGGGTGTAGGGATCAGCCATCTGCGCCCACCTCCGTGACGTGGTCCGGGTGCATCCGGCCGGATCCTGATCCTCTGCCACCCGCACCTCCGTGAGCCCCTTCACTATCGATACCAGTTCGTTGACCGCTTGCCGAGCCGCCCGGCCAACTGCCTCTGCTAGTTGTTCCCTTGCGTCCATTCTTCTCGAACCTCCACTGCGAGGCGCCGGAACGCCTCTTCCAGAACCGCGACCACCGCGTCGCCCGCCTGGGACTCCGTCATCCCTATCGCCTTCGGGCCCGCGTTCCTTCCGGCTGCCAGGATGGTGTCCCGCACTCGCCGGAAGAGTTCCTCTGAGCGGCCCTTGGCCGCGTGCGCGTCGACGAGATCGCCGAGCGCCTTCTGCGTATCTATCTGCGCCTTCTGGGCCGCGGCCTCCGCCTTGAGCACGCGCGCCTCGGTGAGTCGCAGCGCGAACGGGTCGGGCTCTGGGGGGGCGACACCGGCGGTAGCTGCGCCGTTCGCCCCCCCTGCCTCACGGGGCCATTCAACCTCTGCGATCTCAACGACGATTCCCTGGGGGCGTCCGTGTCGGTCGACCGGAGCGGCAGCCTTGGATAACCGGCCGTCCTCCCTCGCGCGGCGCACCGTCTGCGGGTCACACCCCCGCAACTTGGCGTAGGCAGCGATCGAGATCCTCGACTGCGGAGCCGTCACCGACAAACCGTCCCCACAGAGCGCGCGCACAGCTGCCTTCGTGGCAGCCCCACCAGACATCCCGGCAGCTCGTGCGCATGGGCGATACGCAGGCTGCATAGTTTGGACCTCTTTCGATCCTGGGGCGTCACC
>JAJFFE010000003.1 GCA_021776775.1 Planctomycetota bacterium
CCGTCGAGCGTGTCCGCGCCGCCGCCGCCGGAGAGCACGTCGTCGCCACCGGCGCCGGAGAGCACGTTGTCCTCGGCCCCACCGGTGATGGTGTCGGCGCTGTCGGTGCCGATGACGTTTTCGATGCCGGTGATCGTGTCGGTGCCGGCGCCTCCGGTATCCTGCGCGCCGCTGTCGGTGAGATCGACAGAAACACCACCGGACGCCCCGCTGTAGTCGAGGGTGTCGACTCCGTCGCCGCCCGCAATAATGTCGTCCCCGGAACTGTCATCGATAACGTCGTCCCCGGCACCAGCGTCGATGACGTCGTCCCCGGATCCGCCGGTCAACGTGTCGTCGCCGTCGCCGCCGGAAATCGTGTCATCGCCGGCGCCGCCGTCGATCGTGTCGGCCCCCGCCCCGCCGATCAGAACGTTGGCTTCGTCGGTTCCGGTGAGGGTGTCGTCGTAGTCGGAACCGATCACCCCCTCCATGTACGCCAGCGTGTCGGTCCCGCCACCGCCGGTGTTCTGAGCGTCCATGGTGTTGAGGTCGACGGTCACCGCCGAACCGGCCCCGGAGTAGTCGGCGGTGTCGGCCCCGTCGCCTCCGAACAGCACGTCGTCACCAGCCCCCCCGGCCAACACGTTATCGCCGTCATCCCCGATCAAGGTGTCGTCGTAGTCGGACCCGACAATGTTCTCGAAGCCGGTCAGGAAGTCGTTGCCGGCCCCTTCGGTGTCTTGGTACTTGTCGGTAATCTCGAGGTTGACGCTCACGCCGGACCCGGCGTCGGAATAGTCGACCGTGTCGGTCCCCGTGCCTCCGAACAGAAGATCGGTGCCTCCGCCTCCAGAGATCGTGTCGTCGCCGGCGCCGCCAGAGATGATGTTGAACCCCGAGTCGCCGGTGAGCACATCGTCGAAGGACGATCCGGTGATCCCTTCGATGTTGACTAGGGTATCAGTGCCGCCTCCGCCGGTGTCTTGCGCCGAGGTGTCACTCAGGTCGACGGTCACGCCCGACGTGGCGTCGGCGTAGCTCACGGTATCGATGCCGGGTCCGGTTCCGCCATCGATCGTGTCATCGCCCGCGCCTCCCTGAAGGGTGTCGCTGCCCGCTCCCCCGAGCAGCGTGTCGTCGCCGTCACCGCCGATGAGGTTGTCGGAACCGGCGCCTCCATCGAGCGTATCCGCACCGGCCCCGCCGGACAGCGTGTCGGAGCCACCGAGCCCCTCGAGAACGTTGTCCCCGGCGTCACCGGTCAACACGTCACTCGCCTCAGTTCCGGTGACGTTCTCGATATCGGTGAGGGTGTCACTGCCGGATCCGCCGGTGTTCTGCGCGATGCCGTCGAGCCCGAGGTTTACCGTCACTCCCCCGGCGGTATCGCTGTAGTCGGCAGTGTCGGCGCCGTCTCCACCGTCGAGAACGTCGTCGCCCGCCCCGCCGATCAGGGTGTCGTCACCGGCGTCCCCTTGCAGGTTGTCGTCGCCCGCACCTCCGTCGAGAACGTCGTCTCCATCCAGAGCGACGATGGCGTCGTTGGTCTCAGCACCGGTCAGATCGGTGACCGGATCATCCCCGACGGTCCCCATGATCACGACCGGCGCGACCGTGATGTCGACGGTGTCGACGACATCGTTCGTGCCGTCCGAAGCGGTCACTTGAAACGTGACGACGGTGGTAGCGCTCACGTCGGGGGCGTCGAAGGTGGGGCTGGCCACGGCAGCGTCGTCGAGCGTGACGGCTGGCCCCGCCGTCTGCACCCACGAGTACGTCACCACCTCTGACTCTGGATCGACCGCCGTGGCGGCGAGCGTCACGGTATCGCCTTCGGTCACGGTCTGATCGGGCCCGGCACTGGTGATGGGAGCGTCGTTGTCGGCGAGGATCGAAACCGTCACCGTGTCGACGGTGGTGTTCGTACCGTCCGAGATCTCGAGTTGGAACGTGACGTCCGCATCGGACAGCAGGTTCGGCGCGTCGAACGTGGGCGACGTCGCCCACGCGTCATCGAGGGTCACGGTGGGGCCGGACGTCTGGGTCCAAGTGTAGGTCAGCCCCTCGCCTTCCGGATCGGTTCCCGATCCGCTAAGCGTCACGGTGTCTTCTTCGTTGACCACTTGGTCAGGTCCGGCGTTCGCGCTCGGCGCGTCGTTATCGGCATTGACCGTCACCGTCACCGTGTCGACGGAGGTGCTGGTCCCGTCCGATGCGGTCAACTCGAACGTGATGTCCGTGTTCGACAGGAGCTCCGGTGCCGTGAATGTTGGCGACGTCGCCGTCGCATCGTCGAGCGTCACCGCGGGACCCGAGGTCTGCACCCAGCTGTACGTCACCGCTTGCCCTTCGGGATCGCTGGTCCCGCTGGCATCGAGGGTCACGGTGGCATTTTCGCCGACGGACTGGTTCGGTCCGGCGTTCGCGTCGGGCGCATCGTCGTCGGCGTTGATCGTGACGGTCATGCTGTCGACCGAGGTCGTGGTCCCGTCGGAGACGGTCAACTCGAACGTCACGGATGAGTTGGTCAGCCCCTCGGGAGCGGTGAAGGTCGGCGAGGCGGCGGAGGCGTCGTCGAGGGTCATGGCCGTGCCGGACGTCTGCACCCAGCTGTAGGTCAGCGCCTGGCCTTCGGGATCGCTGGAGCTAGTGCCGTCGAGGGTGACGGAATCGTTCTCGTCGACGGTCTGGTCCGGTCCGGCGCTCGACGTCGGACCGTCGTCGTCGGCGTTGATGGTGACCGTGACACTATCGACGCACGTCGTCGTTCCGTCGGA
>JAJFFE010000021.1 GCA_021776775.1 Planctomycetota bacterium
GTTGAGGATTACGAATGGTGAGATTCCGTCGAAGACCGCCGCGCACCGTGCCTCTGACTTTTCGGCCGGGCCTCTAGCCTGCCTTCGACTCCAACTCTTCCCATCGCCCGTAGCAGGTTTCGAGTGCACTCTCGATCTCGGACGAACGGTCGGTGGCGCGATTGATCGTATCGTTGTCTTTTTGATAGAACCCCGGGTCCGACATCGCGGTGTGAAGTTCGGCGAGTTCCCCTTCCAAGGATTCGATCTGCGCTGTGAGAGACTCGAGCTCTTTGGTCTCCCGATAGCTCAGTTTCGCCGGGGTGGTGGTCTTCGGCTTCGGCTTCCCGGCGGAACTGTTCTTCTTTTTCGGGGGCTGCTCGGCTTCTGCGAGTTCGCGCATGAAGTCTTCGTACGTGCCTACGAACTCCCGCACGTTCCCGTGGTCAAACACCAGGGAGGTCGTTACGACGTTATCGATGAACTCGCGATCGTGACTGACGAGGAGAACGGTTCCGGCGAACCCGGTGAGGATCTCTTCGAGTAGCTCCAGAGAGTCGATGTCCAGATCGTTCGTGGGCTCATCGAGCACCAGGACGTTGGCCGGCTTGGTGAACAGCTTGGCGAGGAGCACGCGGTTGCGCTCGCCTCCGGAAAGGGCGCCGACTTTGGTGCGGGCTTGCGCTGGCGTGAAGAGGAAGTCCTGGAGGTATCCATAAATGTGCCGCTTGGACTCCCCGACGATGATCGTGTCGTTACCCTCGCCCACGTTCTCTGCAATGGTCTTTTCGAGATCGAGTTGCCCCTTCACCTGGTCGAAGTAAGCAACTTCCAACTTGGTGCCGTGGCGAACGGTGCCAACGGTCGGATCGAGCTGTCCGAGTAGCAACTTGAGCAGCGTGGTCTTGCCGACGCCGTTTGGGCCGAGGATACCGACGCGATCGCCGCGGAAGATCCGCGTGGTGAGCCCCGAAACAATGCGTTCTTCTCCGTACCCAAAACCCAAGTCCTTGATTTCGATGACGAGTCGCCCGGATCGTTCGGCCTCCTGCGCTTGCGCCTTCATCTGACCGGGCGCTGATCGCATGGAGCGTCGTTCGTCGCGAAGCCGTTCGAGCGCACGAACGCGACCCTCGTTGCGGGTTCGCCGAGCACGGGTGCCCTTTCGAATCCACACTTCTTCCTCGGCGAGCTTCTTGTCGAGAGCCGCGACGTGAGTCTTCTCGATCTCGAGAATCTCGTCCTTCTTCTCTAGGTACACGTCGTAGTTGCCGGTGAAGCTTCGCAGATTCCCGCGGTCGAGATCGACAATGCGCGTGGCGACTCGGCGCAAGAAGCGTCGATCGTGCGACACGACGATCACCGTGGCGCCGAGTCGTGTGAGGAACTCCTCGAGCCACAAGACCGAGTCGATGTCGAGGTGGTTGGTTGGCTCGTCGAGGAGAAGCAGGTCGGGGCTGCTGGCGAGGGCGCGGGCGAGAAGGGTGCGACGTTGCACTCCCGCTGATAGTGTCTCGACGCGGTCGTGTCCATCCAGGTCGAGGCGAGTCAGAATTCGTTCGACATCGCGGTGTAGGTCCCACCCCGCGAACGAATCGATTTCGTTTTGCAGCTTCTCCAGCGTAGCCAGCGACGACTCGTCGTGAGCCGAGTCGCTGAGCACTAGGTATTTGGAAAGTGCTTCACCCCGACGCCCAAGGCCGCTCGCCGCGACTTCGTAGACCGTGCCCTTCAGGTCACGGGGCACGTCCTGCCACAGCGCGCCGACGCGAAGGTCGGACGCGTGCACGACTTCGCCGGATTCAGGTTCTATCTGGTCGCCGAGAATCTGCAGTAGGGTCGATTTTCCTGCACCGTTGCGTCCCACCAACGCGATGCGCTCCCCCGCTTCGACCGTGAGGGAACTCGCGTCTAGAAGGGGGATGCCACCGTAGCCGAAGGTGAGGTCACGAAGAGCGAGCTGTGCCATACGGACTCGTTAGCACGGAGTCGGCTCCGTGAAAAGGGGAACTCGAGATCTGCCGGCAAATCGCGCGCTGATTCGGCGGCGGTCGGCGGCGATAAACGACCAACGCGCGGGACCGGGGAATTCCCGGCGCCGCGCGTTGTTCTGCATGGACTAGTCTCGGACGAGCGATCAGAAGCGTCGCACCCTGTTGTTGGCGCGGCCAGGAGTCGGTGTTTGCATTCGAATCTCACCACTTGAGGTCCGACTCAGGGATTGCTTCTTCTTCGACTTCTTGAACTTCAACATGTCGATGACATTTTGTTGTGCGTCACACAGCAAGATCGTCTCGCCCTTGTTCGAGAGCTTGAACGACGCATGAAGCGTGGACCCTCCTTCGTCGCCGCTGGCCCACACGATCAAGTAGCCACGCCCCGGGATCGTCGTCCCGGAGGGGAACGCCCACTTGTTGCGGTTCTTCGTGTCGTCGCTCAGAAACAGCCCGGTGAGGCTCACCGCGTCGGCCGACGTATTGTGTAGCTCGATCCAGTCGTCGTACTTCCCGTCACTATCCGCGTAGGTTCCGTCGTTGGTCGGCATCACTTCGTTGATGACGACCGGGGTCGACGACCTCGCCCGGGTCAGTGGAAGCTTGTCTCCCTTCACCCGAAACGTCATGGCGCCCTGCTCGGTGTTGCTCGGGTAGAAGTCAACGCGTTCTCCACTCTCGGTGCGAGCCTCGGCGTAGAGCCGCACTCGAGTCCCGTTGGGTTGTGGAGGAATGGTGCCGGTAAAGACGCCGTCGCTGGTGCGAGTCGCCGCGACGCGTTGATAGCGTCCCAGGCGCGAGGTCGAGAAGTAGACGAACGCGGAGCCGACCGGAGTACTGCTGTCGACTTCGATTCGAATCGGTGTCGCCGTGTCTGGTTTCGGCTTGGTCCCGAGCTTCACCTTGTTGATCGTGGGCCAAGGGCCGGCGAGTGACTCGTGCGAAAGAAGGTACTCCTGCCGCTTCGTCGCGAACTCTTTCAAGGCGGGAGTGACGCGCCGTCCACTGCCGATCGACTCGGTCGCGCTCTTCTGGAAGTCCTCGTACGACGTCAGCATTTTCACGTCGTTCTCGAGTTCTGGGTCGAGAAGGGCGCGTTGCGCGTCCACCACCTTGCCCAGCTTCTCCCAGTCGAGCCACTCGGTAGCGATGGTCTTCACGTGGTGCAGGTAGCGCGCGCGTAGCGCCGGATTCGCCACCAACGCACTCAAGAGCGGGACGCGTTCGTCGTCGGCGCCGATCAGAGGCGGCTGCTCGACGCCGCTCACCTCTCGACGAAACCCGGGGCCGCCGCCGCCGGCGTTGCGGAAGGTCTCGTTGGAGTCGTGCGGGATGGGATGAAATCGACCCTTCGGATCCATGTAGATGGCGTAGTCGCTACCACGGCTGATGTAGCCGTCACCGTCGATCATGACGTTGTCCGCAGCGAGGAACCACAGCGCGCGATCGAGGTTCAGCATCGAGTCGAGCTTCTCTTCGACCTGATCCGGAGGTGTGTCGGCCAGCGCTTGGCACAGCTTGGCCAGGTCGTCGTAGTGTTTCTCGGCGCCCGAAGTCTTGAGCTGGTACGAAGAACGATATCCGGCCTTGTCGTCGAGCACGGTCAGTGCGCCTCCGCTTCGTCGTCCAGCGGGGACCTTCCACCGCGTGCCCTTGCGAGTCCCGAACCAGTCGTTCAAGAAGTCGCGGTTGTACTGTTGCGCGTTGACGTAGATGCCCCAGCACTTGCCGTTGATGACCAGCTTGACGAAGTTCGCTTTGGGGGCTGGCAAGTAGTGCCCGGCGACCGTCGAGAACAAGAACTCCCGCAGGTACGACGGATCAGCATGCGCGTTGAGAAGATTGAGCGTTTGGTACCCGTGCAGCCGTTGTTTGGCGTCGAACGCATCGAGCTTCAAGCTGATCGATCGCTTGAGACCGGGGCTGACCGTGAAGAACGATGAGTTGCCTCGGAAGTTGATCCCGACCTCGGAGTACACCTTGCCGTCGACGGTGAGCTTGGCCGGGACGGAGACGTCGGTGCGGTAGAAGTCGGTGAGTTCGGCTTCCCAATCGTCACTGTCGAACTCCAGGAACAACGTTCGAATGATCGACGCGTCGTAGAGATCAGACTTGGGATAACTCTTCACGTCCGCCGGCGAGAGCGGCGGGCCCGCTTCGACAGTTCGCGGCTCACCGCCTCTGCCACCTCGACGACCACCCCGACCGCCGCGACGATTCGACGCCTCTTCTTTGAGGAACGCGCGCGCCGCGGTTCGCTCTTCTTTGTCGAGTCGACGGTCGCCGTTCTTGTCGAACTGAGCGATCAGTTCGCGCTTGCCGCTGATGTTGCGCGGGGGGCCCTGTTGTTCGGGTCGACCGCGGCCACCCGGCGGTGGCCCGGGAGGTTGGGCGAACAGTGGGCTACTGCAGGCCAACAGAACTAGGCAAGTCAAGACGCGCATTGCAAACTCCTCGTGGTGAATCAAGCGGTCAGTGGCGCGCGCCGAAACGGCTCGCTCAACCCAGGCTGCCGACCAGACCGATGGCCACGCAACCACGAATGTACTTTGACGACCGCGACGGCCGAATCGATAGCGGCTTGAAGAAATTGCTCAACTGCGACTCTTCGCCGACGGGCCCCTTCGCTTCGATCAGCGTCGCCCCGAACTCTTCGAACCCGAAGCGGCAGCGGGGGACCGTCGTCCCCGCCTGGTCGTAGAACTTCAGATCGTAATCCAGGGTCAGCCGAAAGCGGGGATCGGCACAAACGAAGTGCTCCCGATGGTACTCGACTAGCACTATGGGTTGCGAGTAGCGCAGTGCGAACGGCCGGAGTTCTGGTGGGAGTGCCTCCGTCAGCGCGTCGGGCATATCACGGTAGGGGATCGATTCGAGTGGCTGGGACAGATCCATCAGGACCCGGTACTTCCCGGTCACCCGATTTTCGCGCCATTTTACTTCGAAGTAGGCCTGACCGTCGGGCATGACGTTGTCGTACCAACGCAGTCGTACCTTGTTGCGCGTCGCGAGACCGTCCAAGTTGCCACGGCACGCGGTGAGTCGGTGATCGTCGAAGTAGATGCTGCGCACGGTGGAGACCGAGTGGTTGAACGAAACTCGCCGGCAAGTGCCGTAGAGCAGTTGTCGCAAGCTCTCCAGGTCGGCGCCGGGGAAAGAGTACTTTGCTTCGATGCGGCGACTCTCCGCCGCCGGAATGTCGCCGGACACCGCGTTGCGCTCGGCGGGGCGAAAGAGCAATGAGCTGGGCCCGGCGTCGGGCGACATGCTCAGAGAATCCCGTCCATGTTGACGTAGGAAAAACGGCACTCGGGCAGCTTTTCCCGAAGCCCGCGTACGATCGACTCCGTGTCGTCGCTCGCTTGCTGTGCCAGGAGTACGCGCAGTTGACCTTCACTATCGTCGACGTCGAATCGTTGGATCCACTGTCGGGTGCTCAGCGCGCCGACCGCGGCTAGTACTCCCGTCGAAGCGTCGGTGAACAACTCGGGTCGTCCCGTGATCGTCAACACGACGTTGTGTCGGCGGCGGCCGTGGCTGAAGAAGTGGTTGCCGAGAGCAAACGCGGTGATGACGAGCACCATGAGCAGTGCGATCGAGAGTTGTTCCGCTCCGAGGCAGAGACCCACGGCGATGCAAAGGAAGAGGTAGACGAGCTCTTCGGGTTCCTTGATCGCAGCGCGAAAGCGTACGATCGAGAGCGCACCGACCAAACCGAGTGACAACGCGAGCGACGACTTGATCACCGTGATGATGCCGATGGTCACGATCGTCAACAGTGGGAAGGATCGTGAAACCGAGTCAGTGTCCGCGGTGCTACGGCCGTAGCGATCGTAGAGGAGCCGAATGTAAACACCGAGCACTCCACCGATGAGCAGAAACACGGCAATGCGTGCCGAGTCCGGCGAGCTGATCGACGAAATGTCCGCCGTCAGCTCGTCCAAGAAAGTCTGTGCGGGTGGATCCAGCTTTTCAGCCATGAGTTCGATTTTCTGACGTGATCACGGTGAAGGGTGGGCTCGCGAGTGATCAGTGATCCTCGGCCTTCGTCGGTGGTCCCCACCCCAAAAAAGTACTCCCCGCGCGCCATGGTCCTTGTGGCGTCCATTGGTGTACCACAGGCGGGGCTCCGGACGGAGAGAGGTCTTGCACAATTTTGTCCGCAACATGAGAGGGAGATGAAAGGAGCGCGCCGGTGCTCGCTCGCCGGTCCCTCAGCGTGGAGAGATTGCGTTTCTGCGGGTGAGGTACTCACGCCACCACGCGCGAACCCCGCTGACTCGGGTTGCCAACGGTGCCGCCCACGCTCGCTGATACTCCGCGGCGAAGTGCTCGAGGTACCGCTTGACTCCACGCTCTGCTTCATCCTCGATCCGTCGTTCGATTCGGTAGAGCAGATACGGATAGGTCAGTAGGTAATAGACGAGCAGCGAGGCGGCGACGATACCCCACTGCATGGGACTCAACCGCTCGATCGTCGCCCAGACGTTGTCCCACGTGGCCGACAGCCAGCTATCGCGGGCCCGCATCGCAGGCGCAGCGACCCACGCCAGCGTCGCCAACAGTCCGGCGACGGGAAGCAGGTGGTGACGGACCTTCCACCCGAGTTTCGGCGCCTTCTTCCGCAGCCGTTCTTGCCAACGGTTCAGCGCATTGGCGCTATTCGCCGCATCGAGCGAATCGACCGGCGGCAGGTCGAGCGTCACACGCGAACTCTGGTGTCGTAGGCACTCGCCCGCTTCGTGCGCGGCGAGACGCAACGGGCGCTCGAGAATCTCTTCCGCGTAGGCGCGGCTCGGATCGTGTCCCGCTCGGAACGGGTCACGAATGCGACCGCGGTTGCGACCGCGCCGAAAGCGGCGAAAGAGAAAGTGCATCCAACCGATGGGGAAGGACGACGCGCGCAGCGCCCGGTCCGACATCCACGGACCGATCTCTTCTTCGAGGTCGTGCGCAAACGTCGCCAACAGAGATCCACTCGGTTGCGGTGCGCGCAGAGCGAGCGCTTCGAGTTGGGTGATCCACGCCTCGAGATCGGCCGGTGGTAGTGACTCGTCGAGACCCGAGGTGAATCGATCGAGGTGGCTCTTCGCGTTGGCGGACAGCACCGCGCGACGACGCGCATCACCACCGAGTTCTTCCATCAATGCAAGTAGCGGGGTAAGTCCGTGCCGGTCGCCCGACGTCTCGTTCGCTTCGCCAGCGAGCTTGGCGGACATGGGCATGATCGACCGCCCAGGCCAACCCGCATGCGCGTCCAACTTCTCCGCGAAGTCCTCGAGGACGGCCGGCAGCTCATTCGCTCGAAGTCGATCGATCGCATTGAGGACGACGACCGCGTTCTCTGGAGCTTGCGGCAGTAGCCGCAACTCGTCGTACAGAAGACGATCGGCGTACTTGTCGATGCTCGTCACTACGACCAAGAGGTCGAGATGCGGCAGCACGCGATGCACCCGGTCGCGGTGAGCCGACTGATGGCTATCGATGTCGGGGAGGTCGAGAATGGTCACGCCACGCAGCGTATCGATGTCGTGTGGGGCAGGGGGGGTCGAGAGGTCGTCGTCGCTCAAGAAGTTCGGGACTGCGAACTCGGAGTGACGGTAGCAGACAATCCGGTCGGTGGTCGGACGGCGCGTTCCACTTTGCGAAATAGAGTTGCCGGCGATGGCGTTGAGCAGAGTCGATTTGCCGACTCCCGTCCCGCCGAGAAAACCGAGCACCAGCCGCTTCTCATCGAGTTCTCGGATGCCGCGGCGGGCGTGTTCGCCACGTTCGAGCGTTCTGCTCAGAAGGTCGGTACGTCGTAGCGGCGACGGGATCGACTCTTCGAGAAACGTGATCAGAGCTTGAACGGATTCGAGCGCGGGAAGCATCAACGGCTCCTCGCTTCGTTCGGCCACGCCGTGACCAGTTGCTCCCAACGACTTTGGTTGGGGATCGCGGCGTCGAACTCCGCGAGTTGACGTTCGAGCGGTTCGAGGAGGGGCACCGTCGCTTCGGTCAGGCAGCTCGCGAAGAACGCGCCGAGTGCTTCTTCGACCGTGCTCGCCTCACCCGAGGCGACATACTGTGCGATCAGGCGGGCGACGAACGGGCTGACCAACCCTTGCGCTGCCATCTCTGCCGGCGTGAACAAGCCACCCGTCTTGATGCACACCACACTGATCAACGTGTGGAAGATGACTTGCGAGCTGTAGAAGCTCACTTTTCCCGACATCGGCAAACCGTCCGCAATCTTCTCCGACGCTTGCGCGATCTCTACTTCGAGCTTCTCGAACACCGCTCGCAACCGGCTATCGAGTTCCTCTGACGTCGGGTTGTCGATATCGAGCCAGTCCAGCGGCGGTTTGCCCAGCGCTCTCGCTTCGCCGGTGACGCGGCGCAAGTCCTCGCATAGCTCGTACACCCACTCGCTGTACCGATCCCGATACAACCGCGTCAACCAGCCCGCCGTCGATTCCGGAGTGTCGTCCGGTTTTTCGTCACCGTCGAACCACGACTTGACCCACGTGAACGGGGCGGCGATCCAACGTCTCGGCTCGCGCAGGATATCGATCTTCTGTACCTGCTCGAGGAACCGCGCCTCGAGTTCCTTCTTGAGCGCGCTATCAATCTCGAGCGCGAGCCTCTCCGAGAGTTTTCGCTGCATGGTGCTGCGCATGGAATCGAGCCGGGTACGCACGCGGTCCGCACCGGCACGGGCGTCGCTCAGCCACGGCTCGATGGTCGCCGAACGAATTCGCGTCTCCTCCGACTCGACGGCGGCGATCCGAGCCTTGGCCACATCGCGACGGTCGTCGGGCACCCGCAGCAGGGCTGCGATCGCCTGCCGGTCGGTCGCGTCGAGCGTCAGCGACTCCGGGTCGGGGGAGCGCGCGATGGTGACCGGCGCCGCCACTGCGCGCTCGGCGAGCAGTCGGGTGAGGTCTTCCAGCGGTCCGGCCGCTTCGTGCTTGTTCAGGATGCAACCGACGACGCTTCCGAGCGGCAGCAGCTGATCGACGAGCGTCCACACGCTGGCGTCGCCGTACTTCTCGGGAGTGATCACGACGACGATGCGATCCGCGCGATACAGAAGCGCTTCCGCTCGGCGACGGTTCTCGACTTCGACACTGTCGAAGTCCGGCGTGTCGACCAAGACTTGCGCTCGCCCGTCGAACGTGTCGTGCCACTCCTCACGAGATCGCCAATCGAGATCGAGCGCTCGCGTCGTGAGAAATGGGTCCGCCTCGAGTTTCGCGATTGCCGAGCTGCTGCCGAGCGCCAGCGGTCGCATGGTGCACGGCCGAATAGCACCGGGACGGCTCAAGCTCTCTTCGACGATCCAGTTGAACACCGTCGACTTGCCGGCGCCCGTGGGGCCGAGCAGAACAGTCAGTAAGGGGGAGTCATCGGGCAGCGCCCGGCGTACTTGGCCGAGTTCGAGCAGGCGAGTCCAATCGTCGAAGCCGACTCCGACCAGCGTTTTCGCAGAGACGAGACCGTTGCCTTCACTCAGATCGTGAATCGCACGGGCGACGCTCAAGAGATCGTTCGGCACAGCGTGCCCCGATTCGGAATCGGCGGGAGTGGAGTCGACGATCGGATGAACCTATCTCAGGCGGGCCAATGTGTCTCGGGCGGAACCAGTGTCGCTAGGCCACTGATCTCGCTGAGCGGGTCTCGAGCGTGATGTAAACGCCGATCGACGCGGGAATCAACGGTCTCCGTCGGCGATCTTGCGAGCGGTATCGACGATCGCTGTCGGATACCCGCTGACTTCGAGGACCCGGATGGCGTTGCGGGTGGTCGCGGGACCCTCACGCAGCGTGTAGTCAAAGCGCAGGGTCGACCCCTCGACGTGCTCACGAAAGTGAACGTTGCGGTACTCGGGGCGGTCGGACTCTTCGATCAACGCAGCCAGCCGGTCGTCGTGGGTGGCCACGATCAGCAGGGCGCCGCGTTCGGTGACGTGTTCGATCAGGCTCCAGCAGATCGCGAACCGTTCGTGAGCATTCGTGCCCCGGAACAGCTCGTCGAAGATCGACAGCACGAACGGAGTGCGCTCGGCCGTCTCGACCGCTTCCTGCACCCGTTCGACCTCCACCTGGAAGTAGCTCTTGCCGTCGTCGAGCGAGTCACGAATGTTGACGTCGGTGAACAAGCGCAGCGGAGTCATGCGAAAGCCGTGGCCGCAGATCGGGCTGCCGATCGACGCCAACACCACATTGACCCCGATCGTCTTCAGGTAGGTCGACTTTCCGGCCATGTTCGAACCGGTCACGACCATCGTCGACGCGCCCGGCGTGGCACCGGCCCCTATCGACAGAGGATTCGACACCCGCGACGCGGGATCGAGCAGCGGGTGTCCGACGTCATCGGCGACCACCAGCGGTGACTCTTGGCTGACGATCTCGGGCCAGGTGAAGTCTTCACGTTCCGCGGCGAGCGCCGCGAGAGAGAGCAGCGCTTCCACGTGGCCGAGCGCGCTGAGGGCCGACGCCAGGGCGGTGCGGTGTTCGAGGACTAACCGTTCGGCGCTCGGCAACGTCCGCAGCTCCCACAAAGTGATCACGTTGAAGAACTCGAAGAGTACCCCGAGATCGTGCCACTCCAATTTCTTGATGCGTCCGAGTAGCGACTCGGTGGCGTGACGTGTCTCCGTCAGCGCGGCGTGCGTCGTCTTCCACTCTTCGGTCGTCGGTGCCACCGTTTGCAACTCGGACTCGACGCGAAGCAGTGCGCGCGTCACCGGTCCGAGCAGGAACAGGTGGTCGCGGGCCGGATTCGATTTCGCGCTGTTACCCGTGACCACGGCGAAGTTCAGCAACACCAGCGGAATGATGAACAGAAAGCTGCCGGTCCAGAAGAAGGCGCCGATGATTGCGACGGGCAACAACGTTCCGAACAGTTGCGCGAACCGCTCCAGGCCGCGTCGCGCCGCGAACTCGAACTCACCGTCGAGTCCGTGGGCCAGCCGTTCGAGCGGTTGCTTGCGCAGTGAGACCAGCGTCGCTAGTAGTCGGCGGCGGTTGGTATCGTCAGCCGCGAGTTCTCGCACCGCGTCTTGCCGGGCGCGTATCGGACCCGCCGACGTCAGCGGGTGCGTCAAGAT
>JAJFFE010000201.1 GCA_021776775.1 Planctomycetota bacterium
CAGCGCGTCAGCTTCGACGACTGTCCCGTCGTAGATCTCTTGGGGCGTTCGTCCGTCGAGCGAGGCGTGCGTTCGATGTGCGTTGTACCAGTCCCGGAAGACGTGGACCTCTTGGCGGAACGCGGCCTGCCGAAGACTCACCGTGATGACTCTGGTGCACTCGTTCTTCAGGGTAAGGAAGAAGCGTTCAATGATGGCAATGCTACCCTTCTGCCCCACCGCGCCAAGGCGATGACCGACGGAGTCGCCGCACCAGTCTCGAATCGTCTCGCAGTCGAAGACCGGATCGTGATCGCTCACCAGGTACTTCGGTCGGCCCTCTCCCTTCGCGATGCGAGTCAGGAGCGCACGGATCGCGCTGGCCCTTGGCTCTTTGTGGAAGACGGCCACTCCTTGAATACGTCGGGAGTACATGTCGACCACTGCGGCGACCCAGTAACAGAACGGCCAGCACTGCGGGACGGAAAACGGCAACCAGTTAACCCAGAAGCCGAAACCGCCGATCGGGACCATCGTCAGATCGATCAGCCAAGCCTCGTTCGGTCGCTTCGCGTGGACCAATGCTCTTTTCGATTGGTTGGGATCAGACGTCGGGCCGTCACTCGGCTCTTTCACTATGCGACTCACCGTCGACGCACTAATCTCCACGCCAGCACGGCAGAACATCTCTGCGATCTTGTCCTTGCCGAGCCGCGGACACATCAACTTCAGTCGCTTCACGGCAATGCGGATGAACTGTGGGAACTTGTTCACTGGCTCCCGCAGCTCCAGCAGGCCAGCGGACTCTGGATCGTCGGCTCGCCGTTGCCAGGAACTGACCGTCGCTGCACTCAATTGGAACCGGTTCGCGACTTCTTCAGCCGACCACCCGCGGCAAGCCTTCAGTTCGAGAATAGACATGCGCTCCGCGGGTGTGTAGTGAGGTCGTCGCCGAGGAGGAACTCGCTCCGTGCGAGCGTCCTTGAGTCGCAGCTCCTCTTTGAGAAGCTCGTTCTCACGACGGAGCTGATCGAACTCAGAACGAGACCGGACGCGTGGATCGTCACTGAGCGAGTCTTCGGCTTCGAGGACCGACGTAACCACGCGACCCAACGAGAGCACGTTCAAGAGCGCCCTCTTCACGCGCTTCGTCCAACCACGGGGACCTCGCGTCGACACCATTCGAATGCCCCACTCGATCAAGAACCGATAGCTGCGTAATCCGTTTCGAACTGATATCTTATCATCAACATTGGAGGTCCAAAGAATCGGTGGACCCCCACAGTTCACCGAAGAGTTCCGAGACATCCTTGAGGATAACGGCGTGGAACCGGTGCTCATTCCCCCGAAGGCACCGAACTGCAACGCGTTCGCGGAACGCGTCGTGAGATCCGCAAAGTCGGAGTGCTTCGATCGCATGATCTGGTTCGGCGAATCAGCCCTACGTCGCGGAATCAAAGCCTTCGAAGCCCACTACCTCGCCGAGAGAAACCACCAATCACTCGACAACCAACTCATCGAGCCAGAATCAGACGTCGGACAAACCGAAGGAACCGTTCAAACTCGACCACGACTCGGCGGACTTCTGAACTACTACCATCGCACAGCCGCATGAGATTCGCGGGATCGACTAAGAACTCGATCGTTCGACCTTTTGCACCATACGGTCAAAGATCCCTAGACTAGGACAAACTGTCTGGATTCGCCAGACAAACAGCTGGCCGGTTACCGATGTCTCGGTAGCCGGCTCAGCTGCTTTGTAGTGACTACTCCAACGCGGGAGCGTCTCAGCCATCGCGACGAAGCGCTCTGCGAATTGTCACACCTGTCGACCCGAGTCGTCGTGACGACGATACCCAAGAGCACGGCTCCGACCGTCGATCTCAGTCGGAGTCCCGTCTCTTGTCACGGCAGATCGAGACAGTCCGCGCTCGGATACCCCGGCGCCGCCGGCGTTGGCCCGGCGACAAAGAGGTAGTCCAGTAGGTACACCGCGTCGGCGATGTTGGTCCCACCGTCTGCGTTTGCATCCCCGACGGCCAAGCAACCCACGGGCGGATCGCCAGCGGTGAACAAGTAGCTCAGCAACGCGACCGGGTCGGCGATGTTGACGTCGGTGTCCGCATTCACGTCACCGCGCAGTCCAACACAGGTCGCGCAGGTCGGCGCGTCCGGGGTGGTCTCCACGTTGAGTTGGAACTCGCCGGTCGGGGTAGCGCCAAAGGTAGCGACGCGGATCAAGATCACGTCGCCCATGGACACGGGCAAGTCCACCGCCGAGTCGCGCGGCAAACCGACGTCCGCGCCGCTGCAACCGATCGGGTCGGAACCCGCTGGCCAATCGTCGTTGCAGTCGAGTTCCGCCCCACCACAGCTGGCGTAGACAGCCAACACTGTGTCGATGCCGGCGTCCACTCCGGGTCCGTCGTTCGTTCCACACGTGTTGATCCGAACCATACCGTCGGACGTCGCGGTGTACTCGTACCAAACATCGGGGCTCGAGGAAGAGCTTCCGCACGTCGCTGTCGAGTCATTCGTCGCGAAGGCGTTGGTTCCGAAGAACGTTCCGTCGCTGACCCCGATCGCGTTCGCGCAGTCGTCGTTCGGCGGCCCGGAGGCGCTGACGGCGATCCAGCACGCGATGACTCCGGAGTTACCACTCGTGCAGATTCCCTCAACGCCGTACACGTGGCCACCCGGGAAGGGTGGCGTATCCGAGTAGGAGGTGGCGTCACCGGCGATCGTATCGATCACGGTCCCGTTGCGACGCACCTCGATCGAGTCGTACGTGTCGTTCAACGACCAACCGAGTTCGGCGGTCCCACCGCCGTCGCTGCATGTGAGGCCCGTGATCGGGTTGCAGTCCGACAGGTCGAAGTGGACCTGATAGTCACCCGGAGCAGTCCCGGGATAGTGCGACACGCGCACGAACAACGTCTGTCCCGCGACCACAGAGAGCGAAATCGACGAGTCCCGCACCTGCCCGACGTCGTCACCGACGCAGGCGAGTGTGTCGTCGTTGCACGCCAACTCCGTGGCGCAGTCCGAGTGAACCGAGAGAACCGTATCCATGCCCAGGTCGATACCCGGCAGATCGTGGGTTCCACACGTCGTGACGTTGAGGATACCGTCGGACTCTGCGGTGTAGCTCCACCAGTGATCGGCGTTGCTGGTTCCGGTGCACGATTCGACCCCGTCGGCGGTCGCGCCGACGAGCGTCTGCTCGTAGGTTCGGCCGGAGCGCGCCGGAAGGCCCGGACACGACTCCTGCGCCTTGGCCACGGCGAGCATCGCTTCCGCGAGAGAGAAGTCCCCGCCGTCGTAACGAGTCACATAGATCGGGATCGCTACCAACACTGGGGCTGGGCTGAGCTCGGGCTGGTTGAAGTCGAACTCGAACTGCGCCCAGCTGACAACGCCGTCAACGTCGCTGACGACCTTCATCCAGTTGTCGGTCCCTTGCACCGCACCGCCGAGCGCCGTCCCCGGTTCGAAGACCCCCGAGAAGAATGATCCACCGGAGTACCACCCGATCGACGCGTCGACCGACTCCACGAATATCGGCGTGTCACTGCTCCGGTGCCAGAGGGCCTCCGCGTCGGACCGTTGCGCTTCACCACCGCCGACGACCCCGGAGCCGTCGGTCTGGATCGCATCGTCCCCGTCTCCCTCGACCCACAGGCCGTTACTCAGGATCGATAGCGACGCGTCATCGCCGACGGCGTACGTTCCGAATTCCGCAACAACGACCGCCATCTGATCGACAAGCGCGCCTTGGTACTCGAATGCGCCGAGGTCAACGACCCCGTATCCGGGAAGCGCAACACCAGAGTCTGGGACACTCGGATCGTCGAAGTAGCGCGGCTCACCGGCAAGATCGGTCGTCGCCCCAGTCGTCGTCAACAAACCGGTGTTACCTGCGTCGATACCCGGCGACGTGCCGCTCAGTCGGTAGTCGTTGTCCTCGAGCGTCGCTGGATCCCCGTCGGGCCCGTCTGGATCCAAGAACAAGGGGTCGGCGTCGAGGTTGAATCCACCAGCACCGCTCCACCCCCCCTGCACGATGCTGTACGAAACCACGACCGCGGCAACACCGCCGAAAGCTTGGACGTCGTTGTTCCAGAAGATGCAGTTGTGGAACTCCGCTTCCGCAACCGTGTAGACCCCGCTACCGCTCCCCGCGGTGTTGTCCACGAATGTGCAATTGACGGCAAACGCTTTGCCTCCGAGGCCGCCCCCGGTGTTGCCGTTGTTTCCTGCAAACAGCGTATTGGAAACAGTTGGGCTGCCGTTCACATGCCCCACGCCTCCACCGATGACTGCGCTATTCCCCGTGAACACACAGTCTCGAACGTCAGGCGTAGAGCTCAATCCCTCGCAAGAGACTCCCCCTCCAATAGCCAGTGCGGTGTTTTGATCAAACACGCAGCGCAGGATCCGAGGCGAGCTATCCGTGTAGATAGCACCACCGTTGCTGGCCATGTTGTTCTGGAACCGACAGTCCTGGATCGTGGGTTCGCTTCCCAAGATCAAGAGGCCACCACCCCAGTTGTTCGTCTCCGTGGCGGCGTCGCCGCCGGTGATCGTGAATCCTTCCAGGATCGTGTCCGCCCCCTCACCGCTCGTGCAGTGAATCACGCGCCCGGTTCCGCCCCTGTCGATGATCGTGACGGCGGCGCCTCCCGTGCTGCGCAAGGTGAGCGCCTTGCCGCCGAAGTCGATGGGACCCGCGTAGGTGCCCGGGGCGACCAAGATCTCACCGCCGGACTCGACGACGTCGATCGCAAGCTGAAGGTTGGGGACCGATCCCGGCACGTGGATCGTCAACGCGTCCGCGTACTGGCTTTCGTACGGACCCATGTCGACGTACGGAGCTTGACCGGGCGGTGATCCGAAATCCGCCGCCGCGACGTCATCCGCAAAGCGGGGTTCGCCATCGAGATCGTCCGTGATACCGGCGAACACGTCGCTATTGTTGCCCGCGTCGGCGGACGGTGAACCGATCGAGAGTCGAAGGTTGTCATCCTCGGTGCCGTATTCGTCGTCGGCGCCGTCGGCGTCGACGAACAACGGATCGACCGCGAGATTGCCTGCCCCGATGACGAAGTTCAGAGTCGGGGGAATTCCGATGGGAGCAGAAGGATTCGGTTCGAAGTTGTTGAACCGGAGCTCGGGGTCACCTGAAGTGCCAAACCCGGCCCACGTCTCGATCTGGCTGGCGGCTGCGAAGTCGTTTTCGTTCCCCCAGAAGATACTGTTGGCGACGACGCTGGGTCCATCGATCCACAAACCTGCTCGTTGATTAGCAACGAACGTGCAATTGGAGACGGTGGCGCTCTCGGTTGCCGGGGCGTCAATGTACGCTCCGCCGCCATCACCGCCCGCGGGTGTGGCTTCATTGCCACTAAAGAGGCAGCCGATAACGCTCACGCTTCCGAACGCAGTGAACAGCCCGCCGCCATTATCGCCTGAGATGTTCCCCAGGAATGAACACCGCACGAAAATCGCACTCGACGCGGTGGTCGTCGACGGCGTACCTGGAAACACGCCCACCCCTCCCCCTGACCCGTTCGCCGTGTTCGCAATGAACACACAATCATAGATCTCGGGATGGGAATCGGTGTCGATGCTCAACCCGCGCCCGCTGTTCTCGCGGAAGGCACAGTGACGGATCGTAGGGCTGCTTTCGCTGATCCGCATGCCCCCACCTCCGAACGTCTGGTTGTCACCACCGGTGATCGTGAAGCCCTCGAGCAGCGCCTCCGGTCCCTCACCGTTCACGATGAGGACCACGCTGTCCGCCCCGTTCCCGTCGATGATCGTAACCTCCGGCCCGTCGGTGCTGCGAACCGTGATGTTCTTACCGAGGAAGTTGATCGCTTCGACGTAGGTCCCCGGCGCAACTTCGATCGTGGCACCAGATTGCGCTACGTCGATCGCCGCCTGAATCGTGGGGAAACCCGTGGGACCGACCGACAACGCGTCGGGCTGAAACTCATACGCACCGCGATCCACGAATAGCGAGTCCGTCGGGGGAAAGCCGCTATCCACCACCGCGGGGTCGTCGAGGACCCGGGCCGCACCATCGAGATCGCTCGTGACCCCGAACGGTAACGCGTCATTGTCGCCAGCGTCGGTGGCCGGCGATCCGTCACCTAGCCGATAATTGTTGTCGCTCAAAGTCGTGAGATTATCGTCCGCTCCGTCCGGATCGACGAACAGCGGGTCTGCGACGTCGTTCGCCTCACCGGCTCCGGTCCACGATTCTTGGAGTTGGCTGTACCGAACCGTCACGGCCAAGGGGGTCGGGCTCCAGATTCCGTCCGGAGAATTCCCCCACACGATACAGTTCTCGATGGTTGTCCCGCCAAACGGAACGATGGCTCCGCCCGAGCCGCCGGACGTGTTGTCGTTGTCAGCAAAGGTGCAGTTGATCGCCGAGACGTTGTCTCCGGCGAACCCTGCTCCGCCGTTACTCACCACATTGCCGTGGAAGAGACAGTTGACCAACGTCGGAGCGGCGCCCGCACTGCAGAGGCCACCGGATTGAGTTGCGGAGTTTCCGGCGAAGATGGTCCGCTGAATGTCCGGCGCCGAGCTGGCCCCGTCGCAGTAGAGACCACCACCGGTGGTTGCGTCGTTATCGACAAACGAGCAGCGGACCAAACTCGGCGAAGAGTCGGTGTAAACACCACCGCCAAGGCTCGCTTGGTTGGAGTCGAACCGACAATCGATCACCGTGGGGTCGCTGCCGGTGATCAGCATGCCTCCGCCATTGCCGCCGCCGGCGTCACCACCGGTCAAGGTGAAACCTTGAAACACCGTATCGAGCCCTTGGCCGTTCACACACTGCACGACGTGCGACGCGCCCTGCGCGTCGATCACGGTCGCGTCAGCACCGCGCGTGCTTCGCACGGTGATCGGCTGCGATCCGAGATCGAGTGACTCCGTGTAGAGGCCATCACTCACGACGATTTCGTCTCCACTGGACGCTGCGTTGATCGCGGACTGAATCGACGGGTATGTGCTGAACGTCGAGAGATTCTGCACCCGCGCTTGCAGTTCGACCGCTCCGAGATCGGCATTCGTGCCATGGATCGCGGTGGGGTCCGGATCGCTCTCGTCGGGTCGCGGCTGGCCACGCTGATCCAGGGAGATCACCAGAGCGCTGGAGTCCTCGGCGTCCGGGAATGCCTCGTCCAGCACCGTCACGCTGACGAGGCTCGCCCCGTTGACCGCGTACGAGCTGAGTCGCGGCGGCATGGTCCAACCCGACCCGCCGTAGTCTCCAAGGGGAGCGAGCTCGGGGTCGACGTTAACGTAATGTCCGTTGACGTTCGGCGCGCCCGCTGGGAACTCGGCTTCGATCTGGCGATTGTCGCCGATCAGGACGGAGCCGAGGATGGTTAGGTTTGCCCCCACGATTTCCAGGTCACTGTACGTATCCCACGGAAATCCGTTGCCGGCGACGATGGAGTTGCGAAGCAAGACGTCATCATCGCAGGACAGTCCGACTTGGTTGTTTCCAACGATGGTGCAATGGGCGAGGTACGAGCCGTCACCGGCGGTAACGCCGTATGCGTTCTCGCTCACGGTGCAGTTCTCCATGTGGAGTTTGGCCCCGTATACCGCATGCCCCCCGTTATTGTGAATCGTCACATTCTCGAGGGTTACCTTGGCGCCCTCCGCGGAAGCGTCGATCCCGTTGCCGGGGTTGTTGCTCAGGGTGCAATCCCGCATGGTCAACGTCGCTGGAACCGGACCTTCAAGCGTGTAGGTGGACACCCATAGAGCGGACAACCCTGTACTGTCAGAGATCTCAAGGCCGAGCAGCGTGACGGACGTTTTCCGATCCGGCAAGATCTGCAGCGTACTGTAGAGGCCGCCGCCCTCGATGGTCAGTCCACCGGGAAGCTTGGTCGCGTCGATCGTCACGCTCTTGTCGATGGTGAGTTCCGTAGCGAGGGTAATCGTGCCCCCGCTGAGGCTCGGGTCGAACGTAATGTGCGACTCGGGCCAGCAGTTCTCGACAACAAAACGAAGCGACCCCGGTCCGTCGTCGGCCAGCGACGTGACGTACGGGTCAATCGGGTTTGGGTTCAAGCTGATGATCTTCTCGATCAGCCCTGGGCCCGGAAAGTCGGCAAATACGATCCCCGTGAAGACGCGCTCTCCCGCGGCGACCTTTGCGGAGATGTACTCATAGGCGAGCACGTTCGTACCTTCGTACGAGATGGCGCAGACCGTATACGAGGGTCCCCAACCAATGCCCAGCGGATCCAGAACGTCGAGGCACGTGGTCCGCGGAAAGTCCGGCCACATGTTGTTCTCACAGAGTAGCCCCGTAACGTCATAGCTGGGATCAGTGCACCCTGTAAAGAGCCGCGGACTCTCCGAGCACGGATAAATGTGACCACTCGCAACGAAGTAGGGCGGCGCGTTGATTGCAATCGTTCCGCTGCCGCTGAGAGAGTTCTCGTAGAAGTGGCCCGGCCCCCAAAGGCCCGTCACTTCGGCATCGGTACTGTGTTGAATGAACGTCTTGGCAGACATCCACTTGTCGTGTAGATCCCAGGGCGCGTCGAGGCAGTAGTTGGCCTGCCGGAAGAAGAGCGGGTCGTCATCGGTAGTCCAGTCAGTCGCGGCCCCGGCGCCCACCGGCGGCTCTCCCGCCCTACAATCCCAGCGATCCCAGTACTCCGCACGGCTGGACGGGAAACCGAACGTACCATCGCTCGTCCGTCCGTCGATAATCACAAATTTGCCGCGGACCTCGCCCAGTTCGGTTCCGTGATCGGGATAATCAGCGACCGAAGGGAGGTAATGGATGTCTGAGTAGGCATTGAGGTAGTTGTCGAGAACTTGGTTGAACGAGAGGGAGGGGCTACCCGAAAGCTCACTGCCTTCCTGCTTCAGGTGCATCAGCACGGTCTCGGTGGGATGGTCGGCCAGGAATCCCGCGAGCACGTCGAGAACGTCGGCTCCGAACACTGCGAGCTGGGGGACCCTCCCATGGTAGATACGGAAAAAGTCGTCGTCTTGTCGACATCGGATGTCGATCACCCGAATGCCGGCCTCGAGCTGCTCGATCAGCGTGAGCTCCTGAGTCTCGGTGGGGATGCTCCCGTAGCGCGACATCGTGTCGTGGGTCCCGGGAAGGCAGAGTTCGGTAAGCCGCAAGTTGTCGGGGACGTTCGCCATCCAGTCGGGGCGCGGGGGAAACGGAGATCCGTTGGCTAGGTACCACGCATGCTGCCACGGGCATTGGACGATGTCAGGGTTCCAGTACGCGGGGTGATCGTGAGCGCTCAGCGGCGCCGGCGTCAACGCCGCGACTAGGAAGAGCCAAGCGGAGAGTGCGGAGCGTCGTCCGGCTCGGAGGCGTGTGGGTTTCATCGGATCTCCTTGAGAACAGAATGCTTGCAGGGGAGGCGCACGGACCGGCCCGCCGGTCGCGGAGACACCCTCGGTATTATGGGGGAGCCCAACGGCCCTTTCACCAGCCAAAGCGCGCGGGAGATCCAGCTGCCCTAGTCTTCTTTGCAAGTTGCACTTGGGAATTGCTTTAGCGCGCCAAACACGAATGGCGACCGCGCGCCCCCTGCGATCAGAACCGTTTCCAACTACCCGCGCCCAGAGCGCTGCGACGTGCAACCACCCTGCGCCCTTCCGAAAACATCGTCCAAGTGGGACTTATATCAACGGACGTTCGCTCGACCTGGCTTGGGTTTTGGCCCGAACACCCAGTCAAGGGAACCATTGCTATACTCACGGGTTGGCACTTGGGGATGGTTCTCGACAGATCTTGGAGCGCGGCGCACGCCGATACACGATGGATCCAAACACGGTGACGCGACTACTGCAGCGCGTGCGGGCTGGTGAAGAGTCCGCGGAGACGTCGCTCCTCGATCTCGTGTACGACGAGCTTCGAGGCGTCGCGAGCGCGATCTTTGCGGGAGAGCGCGCCGGGCACACGCTTCAGCCTACAGCGGTTGTTCATGAGGCGTGGCTGAAGCTCGAGTCTCATCTGGACCGCGTCACCGACCGAGTTCACTTCTTTGCGATCAGCAGCCGTGCGATGCGGCGCATCCTCATCGATCACTCTCGGCGCGCGCGCGCTCGCGGCTCAAAGCTCGAACGGGTAACGCTATCGGGCAAACTCGGCGAGGCGGCGGACGGAATCGATCTCGTCGACCTCAGCGATCTTCTGGATCGGCTGTCGAACTTGAACGCACGCCACGCCCAAGTCGTCGAGCTCCGATTCCTCGGCGGGCTCACGATCCCGGAGACCGCGGAAGTACTAGGTGTCTCTCACGGCACCGTCGAAACGGACTGGGTGATGGCACGATCGTGGCTTCGAACTCAGTTGGACAACAGGTCGTGAGACGCTGAGGCGCAACCTTCCATGAACGAAGATGAAACTCGCTACGCCCGGCTCTTCGAGATTCTCACGAAAGCGCGGGCTCTCCAAGGACCGGACCGCGAGCGATACCTCAGCGACGCTTGCGCCGACGACCGGACGCTCCGGACCGAAGTAGACGCTCTCCTCACCGCCGCAGACGACCAACTCGAAGACGCTTTGGCCGATTCGAACGTCGAAGCTCGGCGCACCGAACTCGAAGCAGCGTTCGGCACTCCGGACTCGAGCTGGCTTCCGGAACGCATCGGTGACTACACCATTCTCCGCCAACTCGGCCAGGGTGGGATGGGCATTGTCTACGAGGCGGAGCAGGAGTCGCCCAAGCGGCGTGTCGCGATCAAGCTTCTTCATCCCATGCACGCGACCATCGATCGATTGCGTCGCTTTCGTCAAGAGGCCGAGTTGCTCGGCCGACTGCAGCACCCGGGAATCGCTCAGATCCACGAGGCGGGGACGTATGACGTCGGACGTGGTCCTCAACCGTTCTTCGCGATGGAACTCATTGACGGCGTCGACTTCATCTCTCATTGCGAACGCAATCAGCTCGACCGACGGGCGCGCCTCGAATTGCTCGCTCAGGTCGCGGACTCCGTCCAGTACGCACACGATCACGGCGTGATCCACCGTGATTTGAAGCCGGACAACGTGCTGATCGACACGCTCGGTCGACCCCGAATCCTCGACTTCGGCATCGCGCGCACCACGAGCGGATCTGCCGCGCTCTCGACGGTCGTCACCGACGCGGGTCAACTCGTCGGAACGCTCGGCTATATGGCGCCGGAACAGTTGGCGGGCTCGGGTGACTCGGCCGCGACGCAGACGGACGTCTACGCCTTGGGTGTCCTAGGTTTCGAGCTCTTGACCGGCCGGGCACCGCGCGACATCAACGACCTCTCAATCTCGCAGGTCATTACCTTGCTGACTCGAAGTGACCCGCCGCGAGCGGGCACGATTGACGCCAATCTGCGCGGCGACATCGAGATCATCCTCGGCAAGGCGCTCGAGCCAGAACCGGCGCGCCGATACGCGACGGCCGGTGGTCTTGCCGCCGATCTTCGGCGCTTTCTGAACGACCAACCGATTCGAGCGAGAGCCCCGAGCCGGGTCTACCTAGCGACCAAGTTCACCCGTCGCCATCCGGCGTTGGTCTGGGGAACCTCGGCCACCGTCATCACGCTGATCATCGGAGTCGCCGTCTCGTTGTTCTTCGCCAATCGAGCCGACGACCAACGCGAGCTCGCCGAAGAAAACGAAACGCTCGCCGTCAAGCACCGGCACGAGGCGATCAATGGCCTGCTGCAATCCGTTCCGATACTTCTCGATGCGGGACGACCTCGCGACGCGGCGGAGCAACTGCAGTTGATCCCGAGGTCCTTCCGAGGCGTGGCGTGGCAACTGCTCGATCGATCCGTACCGCACGTGGTCGAGGCGCCGAGATGCGATTGGCGCTTCTTCGGGGACGAGCACCTCGTCGGCGCCGCGGATGGCGGCCTCATCGTCTATTCACTGATCGACAAAGATGTCGGACCCACACTCTTTGCCGGAGTCGGACTCGTCCGTGTGGAGTCCTGTACGTCGAGTGGCCTGGGTGTCGCCGTGACCCCGGAACGCGCGATGGTCCTCGACCTCGAGACCGAACAAGTCCAGCACGATGATTCCCGCTATCAACTCAGTACCGATCCGCGGGACGACGGTCGCCGCATCTTGCGACTGCCTGAAGTGAGTGACGATGGGCGGGTCGTGATCCGCTATCCAACCGCCAACCGCGCTGAAGTACGAGTTGAGGGAAAGCTGGTTCGTACTGAAGAGAAGCTTGCGTACGTCGAGCGCGTCCACGTCGGTCCGGACGGTCGGTACTTGGTCATCAATCGAAGAGAACAGATCACGGTGATCGACCTCGACGCTGACACCGAAACTGAAACTGGCACCGATACTGAAACTGACCATGGCGCGATTCGATTTCGTCACAAGATCCCCGAGGGTACGGAGGCGACGGGTCAGCCGGTACGAGGAGGGATCTTGTTGCTCAACGGTCCCGAACAACACTCGCGGCATTACGAGCGGCGAGTCTGGCGACGGATCGCCATCCCCGAATCAGGTCCACCGCTCGAAGTCACAGATCCGTTCACCAGCGGCTTCGATGTCCCGCGCTCACACCAAGTCGGTTACGACTTCTCGTATCCGGTCGACGGGCGCTTCGTCGTCGTCGGCCGGGAAACAGCGGCATACGCGGCCAACTCGACCACCGGGGATCCGCTAGGGTTCGGCTGCTTCCAAACCGACGTCCACGGTCAAGGGGGTTGGCTGCCGTATCCAGACCACGCGTTGTCGCGTGTGGTTGTCTCGCCGTCCGGGAGTCGCCTCGTCATCGCCGGAACCGCCGCGAAGGCGACCATGCTCGAACTCGACGGGAACTCCGCCGACGTCGATCCTCGCTGCGTGGTGCTCCGCGGACACCGCGGCGTGAACCCCGACGGATCGCAGCCTCCGGAGGCAAACGAGAGCGGTTGGATCTATCACGTCGCCGTCTCCCATGACGGAAGCTTGATCGCCTCCTCGGCGCCCCTCGATTCCATGATCCGGCTTTGGGACACGCGCACCGGAGAACTCGTCGCCACGCTCGAGCGAAAGCCGAGCAATCCGGGAAGCTGGGACGCGCTGATGGTGTTCAGCGCAGACGACGCTCGGCTTTTCCTCACGACCTCGTTCGATAACCGCCAAGTCGCTTTGGTCGAGTGGCGGCTTCTCACCGGCGAGAGCGTTGTCCACGAACGACTCCCCGAAAAAGAGGTGAGGCACCTCGAACTTCTCGATGCGTTCCTTCGAGTCGCACGCCCAGAGGATCGAACGAGACTCAGCCAGCACGCCCAAATGCACATCGACCGCGCGTTGGTCGGGTTCTACCCGCCGAAGCCACAACTCAGCGACCTGCCCCCGTCCGAGGAGGGCGAGCGCTGGAGTTTCCTGCGCGGTCACGAGGGACCGTGCAAGGGCGTAGGTCTGCACCCCACGCAGAGCAGGGCGGCGGTCGTCCAGCAAGTGAACGCAACCCGCGCTGGCCACCTGAAAATTGTCGACCCGACGACAGGAGACATCCTCGCGGAGCACCAAACCCAGTTTGCACCCTGGTGCTGCGCGTACAGTCCCGATGGAAGCGTGCTCGCCATCGGCACGAACGAAGGACGAGTGCTACTGTACGAAACCAAGTACTACACGAAGCAACTCGAATGGATCGCTCACTCGAGTTACATCTATTCGATCGCCTGGACGCCCGACGGAACCCGTCTCGTTACGGCGTCTGGTGACGCGACCCTCAAGGTCTGGGATACGAGGACGCGTGTGAAAACTCGGCGCAACCTCGACGAGTGGCAAAATCTACTACGCGAAGTGTCGACGCCGAAGAACGAACCCGCATCGCTCAATACGCTGCGAGGCGACCGACGAGAGGCCGCCCGCATCGAACTGATCCGTCGCGCCCACACCCGATGAACGCGGTCCTGCGAAGCCTGTCCGTGTCCGTGAGTGGTTGAGTTGAGCGTCGAAAGTACAGATTCCGATTAACGATGTTTCGTCACTGCCACCGGCAGTTCGGCAGTTCTGTCCGGGTGTCAGGGTCCACCGAATCTTGTGGCCCCACCGAGCCGAGATTCGAGGTCGATTTCCAAGAGCAGCGAGTTCTGGAGTCGCGAAGGTCACGCTCACTGGCAAGGGATGAGCGCGTGATGCGTTCGAGTCGTCGCCATTCTACTCGATCGAGCGAGGGGTCGGCAGATCGGTGGCGTCGGTTGCACGCCGTCACTCCGAACGCGATGCGCTTACGCGGCTCGTCGAACGATCGGAAGATGCCGTCGTCGCTTGTAGAACTCAAGCTGGATCACTTCCCCTTCATGCGGAGCGTCGGCATCGACCGCCGTCCCGTCGTAGGTCTCTTGAGGCGTTTGTCCATCCAGCGACGCGTGCGTGCGATGCTCGTTGTACCACTCTTGGAAGACTTGGATCTCGCGGCGGAACGCACCTTGTCGAAGCGTCACGATGATGGCCCTCGTACACTCCGTCTTCAGGGTGAGGAAGAAGCGTTCGATGATGGCGATACTCTCCTTCTCCCCTACCGCACCAAGGCGATGACCGACGGAGTCGCCACACCAGTCCTGAATCGTCTCGCAGTCAAAGACTGGGCCGTGATCGCTGACCAGGTACTTCGGGCGTCCCTCTCGCTTCGCGATACGGGTCAGCAGCGCACGGATCGCTCGCGCCTTCGGCTCCTTGTGGTAGACGCTCATTCCTTGGATGCGGCGGGAGTACATGTCGATTACGGCGCAGACCCAGTAACAGAACGGCCAGCACTGCGGAACGGAGAATGGCGACCAGTTGATCCAGAACCCGAAACCACCGATAGGGACCATTGTGAGATCGATCAGCCACGCTTCGTTCGGTCGCTTCGGACTCACCAAGGTCCGCTTCGTCTTCGGGGCCTCCGGCGCGGGGCTCGACTCCTTCACGATGCGCCCCACCGTGGACGAGCTGATCTCGATCCCGGACCGGCAGAACATCTCCGCGATCTTGTCCTTGCCCAAACGAGGGCACAGCAACTTCAACCGCTTCACGGCCGCCCGTATGAACTGCGGGAACTTGTTCACTGGCTCACGTACCTCCAAGAGCCCTGCGGAGTCGGAATCGTCGACCTTGCGCTGCCACGAACTGATCGTCGCCGCGGTCACGTGAAACCGATCCGCCGTCTCCTGAGTCGACCAGCCACGCGGCGCCTTCAGCTCCAGGATCTCCATGCGCTCAATCGGCGTGTAGTGAGGACGACGCCGAGCAGGAACCCGTTCCATTCGCTCATCCTTGAGCCGCAACTCTTGCCGAAGCAACGCAACCTCTCGCTGCAGCTGCTCGTACGCCGCCCGGCTTCGAATGTCGGGATCATCGCTGAGTGCGTCCTCGGCCTCGAGGACCGACGTGACCACTCGCCCCAACGAGAGCACGTTCAACAACGCACCCTTCACGCGCTTCGTCCATCCCCGAGGACCTCGCGTCGACGTCATTCGAATACCCCACTCCATCAGGAACCGATAGCTGCGTAATCCGTTTCGAACTGATATCTTATCATCAATATTGGAGGTCCAAAGAATGCCTGGCCCCCCGCACCATCAATCGAGTTCGAAAAATCGGGCGAAGAAAGTGGAAGAAGGAGACCAAGTATCAGCGCCAAGCCAGAGCGGAGAACACCTTCTTCAGATACAAACAAATCATCGGCGGTGGACTCCGATCACGCCACCCAGACAATCAAATGACCGAAGCTCGACTCGCCTGCAACATACTCAACCGCATGCTCGAACTCGCGGCCCCAAGATCCGAAGCGATCCGAAGATGAACTACGATGGATGCGAAGCGTTCGCACCGATTTCGATTGGTGCAACAACGCCGCGCCTCGCCTCACGGCTCAGCTGTTTGAGTGGGGTCGGTCTCGCCAGATTGGCGGAACCCTCCGGCGTTCACCCGGGCTCGATCCTAGCGATTGGCGAGTGCCTCGACGCAAGAAGCCAACGAGCGCCCACGACCACGAGACGATCCGAAAGATATATATAGATCCTGACGCTCAAAGTCAGCCAGCCGAGTCGATCTCCGGGGAAGAACTCATCATCAAATTCGCCTCTTGGGAAGGCAGGCACAGACTACTGAAGTCCTTGTCTCGCGGTCTTGAGCCACCGACGTCCGAGCATCTCATCCTCCTCAAGGACTTGCTTGCGAGAGTGCTCGAACTTCACACATTCTGGCCAAAGATGAAAAAGCACGACGGCCTAGCACACCGATACATCGAGATTTTGGAACAGGCCGACTCGCTCCGAGAGTATGCGAAGAAGTTTCTCTAGATCCTTTGAGGTTTTGGGTTCTACCGGTCTTGCACGCGATCTCTAGCATGCGGAAGAGTAATCATCCATTCTGCCATCACAGACCCGGATGCCCAAGTGCTGGGATGTAGGGGATCAAGCCCTTCTCGAACGCGGTCTCTTGAACTTCTCTTGGTGCTTCGCGCATATCCATTACCAAACCGTTCACTTCGATCATCCAAACCCTCGGGTTGTCGTTCATCCGACTCGGTAGCGTCCAGTCGACGTCGAGGTCGTTGATCTTCAACGCTTCGCGAATTTGCCGTGACCTTTCCCGGCCAGCGCTCGCGCTCACGCCGAGTAACGTGTCGACTTCTGAGAGACGCATGTGCGGTTGCATGGAAGCGTCGTCCAAAAAGTTCACGCGGCCGATCGTACGGACAATACCGCACGCCCACGTTGCGGGCTTCCCGGACAGAAGTGGACTTGGGCGTTTGCGGGATAACTTCTCGGCTAGTTGACGGCAGATCGTCCCGTACTCCTCGTTCAGGTGCTCTCGACAGAAACCATCAATCAAGACAAGAACGGGCTCCAAGACGGAGCGAATTCCGGCAGCGGGCGCCGGTGCCTTCTTGCGTCTCCGTTTCCCCTTCGGCTTCGGCCGAAGCTTCGGAGTGACAGCGGTTGCAGCCGGCAGCGACGTTACCACTCCCGGGCTCTCCTTCGCTCGGCGGTAGCTGTCGTTGAGCGATCTCTTGATTCCGCCACCGAACATGACATTGCTATAACTGCTGAGTACGCCGTCATACACGATGCGATTCTTGAAAGGCAGCAGGACGGTTTCGACGAGCGTGGGAAGACGCGGGCCTAACAGTTCCTCAAATGAATCGGTAAGTGCGACAACACCGTAAGCGACTGGCGGGTCATCGGAGGACAGGAAAATCATGTGCTTCTTCAGCTGGCGGAACACGTAGAACTGACCGGCCACTTGATCGCGCCACGATAGGACAATGCCTGTTTCGTCGTCGGCGAGATCCGCAGGATTCTTGTCGACAAACTCCTCGACCAAGCCCAGCTCGGCGACAAGCGCGTTCCTGACATCTGCCCTGCTTCGCGGTGGTAGAGCGGAAAACTCCGCCGGGCTTGCCGTCTCGGGAGCAACTTTGAGCCGCACATTGACGAAATGCATCAACGAGCGATGTAACTTGAAGAAGAGCTCCGAATCGTCCTTTGATAACAACATTCGTTGTTCGCTCCTCTGCACGCAGGTCGACTCTGGACGGCACCGAAGAGTCTGACGCTCCGCGACGAAGCGGTCAAGCCGGCCGACGCTCGATCCAGCGACAGACGACCCGCTGCAGATCATCTCCCGTCACAGCCTGAGTCGACAAGCCGAGACCATTCAGGAAGACTCCCTAGGCAGACAGTCGCTTCAACACGCGCAAACCGATCACCGTGATTGCCACGCGATCCCGAACTGAGATAGTGACAGCTTCGAACATCGCCAGCTCTTCACAGTGCTGTCTTATCGACAGCCAGTTCGTATTGACCCGTCTCTCAAGATCACCGTACGAGTGCTCCCTCCGATCCCGGAGGACTTCAAGTATCGATTTCCGCAGCTCTCTTCGCGTTCGCTTCATCTCAGATCAAAGAGAAAAGTTTATATATCAGCATTCCACAATATTGTGGTGGACGACAATCAAGCAAAGCTTCTGGAAGAGATCCGAACAGACTGTCAAGAACTCGAGAAGCAGAGGCAGCTCACAGAGTTCGGCGAAGGACAGCTATTCCTCATCCGGATGCTCAACGCACAGTAGCCGACCCGGAGCGTAATCTCAGACAGCGCCATTTTCTGCTGTGCTGCCTGCCACGACATTGCGTCACATCCGTGACGAGTACTCGACACGCGCACATCGTCGGGGTCCGACCGACTTCGAGCCCGTCGCGTACCCGAACTGGGATGGACACCGTCGACCACGAGAGCAGAACGCCAGAGCCTTGTCGGGCCGACCCGCTGCGAACGTCAAGGTCCCCCGGACCGCTCTACCCCACTCAGCTCGCTTTCGTCGCTGCCCCCCACCCTTCCTCGCAGTTGCCACACGCGGCTTGTCGGTTCAGCTCGAACCGCTCCTGCCTCGCGTGGTTCTTGGCGGCCTCGAGTTCGTCCGGGATATCGCCTCCCGTCCCGAAGTACATCTCGTCCGGGGTCTGGCCTCGGAAGGCGTTGTGCGGAAGTTTCGTGTTGTGCTCGTCGACGTAGAACTCAACGAGTTTGCGAACCGATGCTGCGGAATCGAGCGTGTTCAGGAAGAGCCACTGATGTTTGAGTACGCGCCACCACGACTCGATCATGGAGTTCGAGAAGATCACCTCGGTCAGCGCGAGCAGTCGACGAAGACGGCCGGACTCCACCAGGTCGTTGACACCCGGGTTGTAGTTCTCGGGTCCCCCGTCGACGATCAGGTCCGGCCGGCCATCTCCCGGCTGCACGTTCAGAGTCGCTGCGTTCAAGATCTCGACCGTGCTCGTGGGATCGAACCGTTCCGTTACATGCCACGCGAGGATTCGGCGAGAGAAGTTGTCGATCACTCCATGCAAGTACGCACGAGTCCCATCGATCAATCGAATGACGGTCGTGTCGACGTGCCAGATCTCGTTCGGCCGCGATGCTCGGATACCGACTTTCGGCTTCGCTGGATGAACTCGCCCACGTGGACGACGCCAGCGGTGCACTCGAACGAGTCGGTACCAAGTTGTGGGCGACGCGAAGACTCGCCCGAGTCTCTGTGCGAGAATCGCCAACGTCCCAGTTGGCACATGCCGGTACTCGTCCGACGTGACCATCTCTTTCACCACGCGCATCTCGTCAAGAGTCAGCTGGTGCGGGGACGTCCGCGGACAAGACAACATGTCGTCAAGTTCGCACGCGACATCGGATCGCCGCCAAGTGTGATACCGACGCGGCGACAAACGAAGCACTCGCAGTACGACGCTCATTGGCAGAGCCCGACTTGCGGTCTTCACGGCCTTCAGGATCGCCCGCTTCTTCCAGCCTTCGGGAAGACGACACTTCGCCAACGAAAACCCGGACACCCGCACCAGAACGACAAACAGTCGAAGCAGCGCGAAGAGTTCTCGGTTGCGCTTGCGCAGCACGAACAGCTCTCGACGCAACTCGTCGACCGTCAAGTCCAAGGCGTCGACCGAAACAACTTCAGCCGGAGGACTCGTCAACCAGCCCTTCGCGGTCGAGCGAGGAACGCCCTGCTCGATGGCAATTTGAATGTCGCCAGTCGAGTAGACGAGTTCCTTGAGTCGGTGGTCATAGGTTCGTTGGGAGCGAGCTGTGCGGGTCATGCCCGGATGATGCCGTTCGGAACCGCCAGAGCAACGCGGCCGCGGTAGAACGAACCGAGCGCTCCCCCACCGGGCCCGCGGCGAGTATCGTGTCGAGTACTCGACACGAAAGTGACATCAGGTCGTGGTGGGCAGCACGCCGGAACACGTTCCATGCGCTCGTCCTTGAGCCGCAACTCCTGACGAAGCAACGCAACCTCTCGCTGCAACTGCCCGTGCGCCGCCCGACTTCGAGTCTCGGGATCATCGCTGAGTGCATCCTCGGCCTCGAGGACCGACGTGACCACGCGACCCAACGAGAGCACGTTCAACAACGCACCCTTCACGCGCTTCGTCCAACCCCGAGGACCTCGCGTCGACGCCATTCGAATACCCCACTCCATCAAGAACCGATAGCTGCCTAATCCGTTTCGAACTGATATCTTATCACCACCGTTGGGGCCCGAAAGAATCGTTGGACCCCCACACCCGACTCATGGGGGCGCTGAACAACTTGGGTCATACCGTTGGTCGTACGACAATCGCGGAGATCCTCGCCCAACACGGGATTGTCCCGGCGCCGGAGCGCGGCGAGCGAACTCGCTGGCGTGACTTCCTCTCGCGACACAAGAACTCGATGCGCTTCGACTGCCACTCGTTCACCCCCCACGCGACCGTCGTGATCAAGAACTGCAGCGCTGTCATGATTCCATTCATGACCGCAGTCTACTCGGCTCGGACATCAGGCCAACCCGAACGGCCGCTTGACGCAAAGCCAACACGTCCATACGCTTCGTGGATCGCGCACGAGTTTTTGGACACCACGAGCTTCCATTCTCGTCGGCCGACCTGATCAATCGACCCGACGGTCGCGTTACGTGCACATCATGTCGAGTACTCGCCACGAAGGTCGTGGCGGGCAGCACGCCGAGAATCGCTGCTCCGCCACTCCCGCTCTTCGAGGCTCAGCCGAGGATGACCGGAATGTCGCGTGCGCCGTGAAGAACGCGAACGACGTCTACCGCATCGTCAGATACTTCGTAGAAGACAACATGGCTCCGAAAAGGAGAACTCCGAAGACCGGGAGCCAAGTCCGGACGAAGTCGTCCCACTGTCGGAGACTCCGCCAACTCACGACAGTGTGCGTAGACAGCATCGATATATCGATCAGCGGCTCGGGGATTGTCGCGCGCGACGTAATCCCAGATGTCAATGAGATCAAACTCCGCGGTCTCCGAAAGTCTCAGCCGTGGCATTACTTTCCCCCAGGCTACTCTGTGAGGCCCGCCTTACGGCGACCATCGAGCTTGATCCGATCGACCGCACTTTGGTCAAACTCTGCCGACCGCCCTTCTTGGATCGCACGGCGACCCTCCTCGATGTCACGCCGTAGCGCGTCGAGTTTGGCCGCCCGCTGCTCGTCGTTTTCGTGCAACAATCGCAACGCAGCACGAAGAACCTCGCTCGCCGATTGGAACTCGCCATCCTCGACCTTCGAGGCGACGAACTGCTCCCAACGATCACCCAACGACACGTTCATGGCTCCTCCTTTCCGGCGCTTTCGTCCGCCCGTCAGCATGATACCAAATGCGCACGTCATGCGCACAGAGTATCATCATGAACGACGACCCTATCACCGTTCTCCGGCCGTTGTCGTTCGTCAATAGTTCGCATTTTGGATTACCGGGCCCCCGAGGCGTGCAGTATGCGAAACGGAGAATCCGTCACACCCCCATACAGCTGAATAACTTACGCCGACGACGCACTCCAGAGAACCGAGTTCGCACAATGGGTCGCTCCGGGGAGCCAGATATCGATAAGTGCGAACCCGCGGTGCAAGCCGCGGGTTTTTTCGTGCCCGTAGGTCCGGACGACAGCGGGACTAGGGACGGGTTTGAGCGGTGTCCGGGTCCAGCGATCTTTCGAGCACTCGCGAAGTCGACAAACCAGTCGATTTCGAAATGAGAAATGACGTGATCGAGACTGTGTCGAATGAAGTCGAGTCGAAGAACACGATGCCTCGCTTCGGACGAGCACGATTCTACTCGATAGGCTCGCGACCGGACACAGTTCGACTCTCACGGTCCTTTGACGATCGTTTCGCGACGAATCTGTTACGCGGCTCTTCGAACGGTGGGGAGGTGTCGTCGTTGCTTGTAGAACTCGAGTTGGATC
>JAJFFE010000202.1 GCA_021776775.1 Planctomycetota bacterium
ATGACGGAGTCGAGCAACTTCGAACCTTAGTTACCCTCCTGGCCAAGGGGGAAGTTCGTCGGTCGGTCGGACAGCAGATCCTCGACGTCGTCGGCAATCTCTATCCGCTCTTTCTCGACGCACCCATCGCGGAGTTGTGGCGGACCATCCCCGCGGCGTGGGTCGCCGAGGCGCGATTGAGCGAACGAGAACTCGCGGATGCAAAGGCGGCGCTCGAAGCGTTGTCCCCGCCACTGAAACGTAACGGCACGCCGGACGGCGTTTGGGAGAAGGCTCTTCGTCAACACGTCGATGCGGTGGCGCATGACGATTGGCTCGGCTTTGCCCGCGGCGGCATTGCGTCCAAACTGCTCTCCGGTGTTCAGCGATTTGGCCGGCACACCATCCCGGACAATGCCCTAGCGGTGTTCGATCCTCTCCTACGACACGCGGCGTCCATCCTGGCCACGACGGTCGCCCAGCAGACCGCGGCAACCTACGAACTGTTGACACGCTACCACCGCTCGTACGCATCGCTCGCACAGTCTTCGGCAACCTTTACCTTCGACGGTATCACGCGGATCCTTGCCGGCGCCAAGACCCTCGGACACCTCGACGACGTCTACTACCGACTCGACGCCGACCTGCACCACGTCTTGCTCGACGAGTTTCAAGATACGTCTCTCCCGCAATGGCTCGTGCTCGAACCGCTCGCCCAAGAGGCGGCTTCCCAGCCTTTGGATCACACGTTCTTTTGCGTCGGCGATGAAAAGCAGTCGATCTACGGTTGGCGTGGTGGGTCTCCCGAGATCTTCGGATGGCTCGAACGGGATCTGCCCGGTATCGAGTCGGAGCCTATGGACAAGAGCTATCGTTCGTCCCCCGCGGTGATCGATACCGTCAACGAAATTTTCGAGGCACGTGGACCGATCACGCGCACGTTCGGTGGCGAAGAGTCGGGACTGACCGAATGGCTCGACGGCTTCCGCGCCCACCAAACGGCGCTGGATATTCAGGGCTACACGTGTCTTCGCACCGCCCCGAGGGCGACCGACGGGCAGCCCGTCGCCACTCTGATTCACGCCGCGGACTACGTCGAAGAGCTGCTCGTACGCGATCCCGAATCGAGTGTCGGGGTTCTGCTCCGTCGTAACCAAGCGGTGAGCCGAATGATTCACGAGCTTCGCTCGCGAGGGATTCCCGCGAGTGACGAGGGCGGCAATCCGCTGACAGACTCTCCGGCGGTTGCCGTGATCTTGTCGTTGATGAAGCTCGCCGACCATCCCGCCGATTCCGTTGCCGCGTTCCACGTCGCCACTTCACCGCTTTTTTCCGCGATCGAGGCAGACCGGGGTCCGGACGAGATCGCAGCCCACGAATACCCCCACCAAGACCCCACCGTTGTTCGCTGCGCACGAGGAGTACGCCGCGCGATTAGTGATCAGGGCGTCGCGGAAGCGTTACGTCCGTGGATTCGCGCGTTGAGTGCCGTTTCCGGATCGCGTGACTCGAGGCGGCTGGCCCAGTTGCTTGCGCTCGCCGAGCGCTTCGCACCACCGGGTGCGATACGAGCCCGTGACTTCCTGGACCACGTCGCCATGGTGAAAGTTGACGACCCCGAGGAAGCGGCCGTTCGCGTCATGACCGTTCACCAAGCGAAGGGGTTGGAGTTTGATCGCGTGGTGCTGCCCGAACTCGATCAACGCATCCCGGGGCAGACTCCGATCGCGCTGGTCGTGCGGGACCGCGACGACGGCTCCGTGATCGAGGTGTCCCGGTTCGCGAACCAAGCCGTGCGTTCATTGATCGACTACGCGACTGAACTGCCCGGTGGCGAGATTGCGGCGACGGGATTCGACCAACTTCACGATGCGTACCGGAACAAGGAAATCCGCGAAAGCCTGAGCCTGCTCTACGTCGCTTTGACCCGGGCGCGTCGAGAGCTGCATATGATCATTGCACCGTCGTCGCCGAACGAAGCGAAGATCCCGGCGACGTTCGCGGGCATTCTTCGCGCCGCGCTGACGGACGGAGGCCCGTCGTCGAAACCCGAGACGATCCTGTACGAACACGGAGCGCACCCGGGACCGACGGTCCCGGTCGATCCGGTGCTTGTGACCACGCGAGACGAAACGGCGATCAAACCTATCCCGCTGTCCAAGCGACGACGGGTTCGAGTGTACGCCCGCCCCTCGGATCACTCGGTCACCACCGGGACCGCCGATCGACATCTAGCGGCTCGTCCACGAGTGGCATTGGAACGTGGTGAGACTCTCCACGGTGTTCTCGAACGCATCGAATGGCTCGACGATCAGGCACTCTCACAGCTTCGTGGAGTCGGCCTCGACAGCCATGACACCTTGTGTCAGGCGCTCTCTCGTGACGGGTTCGAGAATCGACTGAGTCAAGCGCTGGAGCAAAGCACGTCAGGTATGGAGATCGAGGTCTTTAGAGAGCACCCATTCGTCGACGGTGACGCCGACACACTTGTCTCCGGGGTGATTGATCGCCTCGTGATCGCCTCCCGCGACGGGCGCCCGCTGTTCGCGGAAATCACCGACTTCAAGTCGGATACCGTGTCGGACGACGTCGAGTGGAAGGATCTCACCGACCGTTACACGCCTCAACTCGAGAGCTACCGTCGCGCGATCCAACGACTCTTTCGCGTCCCGCTGATCTCGACCTGCCTCTTGTCTCTCAGCACGAATCGAGTACATAGGGTCGCACGCTCAACTTCCCAGGGAGGTGAGCCACACGGCGGTGCCGCGGGCCGGAATGCTGACCCGGTCAAGAGAGGCGAGACCGCTCCGCCTCCGCCGCGGGACGCTCCGCGAGTCCCATCGGTCGCCGCACCCAATCCTGCTGATCGGACAGCTGCTGATCGGACTGGGTCGACCCGGAACACGGCGTCACCGCAAGGCGACGTCGACCCTGTCGAAGTGAACAACGAATCAGAGCGCGATCAACCGCTCTCGACTCAACTGGACCTCTTCGCGGAAAGCGAAGACGTCGACCGCGACTGATGGTCGCACCGGAAAGGGAAATCTGATGTCTGATCAGATCCGTGCCTCTCACATCTTGCTCATGTACGAAGGCTCCATGCGCTCGACGGCCACACGAAGCAAGGACGAAGCGCAACAGAGCATCAACTCGATCAAGTCAGAGATCGACCGCGGCAAGGAGTTCGCAGAACTTGCCAAGGAACACTCCGACTGTCCTTCCAAGGAAACCGGTGGGGACCTCGGTCAATTCGGTCGCGGGTCGATGGTCGCGGAGTTCGAACTTGCCGCGTACGGACTCGAGGTAGGCTCGGTCAGCGATGTCGTCGAATCACCGTTTGGCTACCACTTGATTCGCCGTACCGAGTAGACACAACCCGATCGCTATCATCGAAAACGACCCGGTGTCTCCTTTGAGACACCGGGTCGCTTCGTAGGTGGACCGATGAGTCCGTTACCAGTCCTCACCCAAGCTGCGTGGCCAGTGGTCATCCGGCGGCGGCGAGTCAGCGTCGCCATTCGGTCGAATGTGGTTGTACAGCGAGTCCTTCTCTTTGTCGTACGCGATGCGCCCGTTGACAATCGTCCACCGCACCAAGCTCATGTAGTGCAGTAGGTCCCCGTCCGTGATGGCAAAGTCAGCGTCTTTGCCCACCTCGATCGTGCCGATTCGGTGAGCGAGTCCGATCATGCGAGCCGGCTCCGTCGTGATGGATTGGATCGCGGCCGACTCTTCGAGTCCGCCACGAACCGCGAACGCCGCTTCCATCGGGAGGTGAGCGAGGTCACGACCTCCGAGTCCCATGAGCGAGATTCCACCGCGGGAAGGAGTGACCACGACGGGGACGCCGTGCGCGTGCAAGATCTTGGCGTTCTCGGGGGACGACCCGTTAGCGCGCAGCACTGTGGAGTCGACGTCGAGGCGTGCACGCGGCGTGACGATGCAAGACGCCCCCGCTCGCGCTAGATCGCCGGCACAGAGATAGCCCTCGGCCGCGCCCTGCACGACCAACTTGAAGTCGTACTTGCGGGCGAGATCGGTGAGCGGTCGAATCTCCTGCACGGTGTTCGCGCGGACCAAAGCGACGGTGTCACCGTCCATCAACCGCTTGGCCGTCTGGAAGTCGCCACGGATCCACCGTTCGTCCGGCTTCTTCGCCTTGGGATCCTTCGCCTTCTCGATTTCGTACGCTTCGAGATCCCGTTGGTGCTTCCACATTCTCTCGAAGGCACCACGGAGTCGACGACGACCAGCCGGGTCGCGCGTGGTGTAACGAATCACGGCAAAGGGAGTACGTCCAAGCCGATTGCCTTCGAGCTCACCGTACGACAGCTTGTAGACCGTTCCTCCGCTGACGACCGTGGTGAGACCGGCGGCAAGACCGAGCGACATGTTCAACGAGAACAAGTCAGTGCTGGAGACGATCGAACGCGTCTCGATTCCGACCAATCCGGGATAGAGGTGGTGGCCGTCGGCGTCGATGACTTCCGCGCCCTCCGGTACATCCAAGTGCGGGCCGATGGCAACGATCTTACCGTTCTTGCACAGAACGCTCGAGCCCTCCACCGTTTCATCCCCACTCGGATGTAGCACCCCACCGCGAATCACGAGGTAGCGATCCTCCGGCTCCTTCTCTTCGTCGACTTTCTTGTCGTCGGCCTTCTCGCCTTGGGCAAATGCCCGAGCGGGAAACGCCGAAACGACGGGGAGGACGGCGACGACCGCCAAAAGCAGTGCCAAGCGTGCCGTCGTATTCTTCGACTTGCCCATCTTTCGAGGACTCTCTTCTACAGAACTCTGTTCCGGACGGCTCTGGGGAGTTCGAACACCGATCATTTCTTCGCCTCCCAGACGACCGTGCCACCGATCATGGCCCGCTTCACTTTGGTCCCGGAGACCAAGGGATCCCCGTCGAGGAAAATCAAATCCGCGCGCTTCCCCTTTTCGATGGTTCCGATGGTGTCGTCGAGGCCGAGAATCTTGGCCGCCTCTACGGTGACCGCGGCAAACGCCGCGTCGCGTCCGAGCCCTTCGCGGGCCACGTTACCGACGAGCGAGAGGTAATCCCGGAGGGCCGTGGTCGAGTCACCATTTGGCCGGAAGGCAACGGAACAACCCGCAGTGTGGAAATCCAGAGCTGGGCTGTACAGGTTGATGGTGTGGCTGCGACGCGATAACCCGGGAACGACCACGGTGAGCGGTTTTGTCACCGCGAGGCGGTCGAGAACGTGTTCGTAGTCGGCACCCCGGAATCCTTGGTTCAGGAACAACGGCCCGTCGAACTCTTCGAACTCTTCGAGCACTGCTTCCAGGTTCAGGTACCCGGTTGCATTGGTGAGTTCGAAGATGAAGTCCTGCTCCTTGCCGTCGAGTCGATCGACGAACGGCTGGAGGTTTGGATCGATCTTCGGCGGCACGAACTCAGCGGGAGGACTCGGGGGCCCATCGGGAGCACCCTTCGATTTATCCGATTCCTTGGAAGCGGCTGCTTTTTTCTTCGCCTCCTCCGCCTTCTTCTTCGCCTCTGCTTGTTTCTTGTCCCACTCCTCCTTGGCCTTCGTTCGCGCCGCGATCGCGGCCTCGGCGCCCTTGAGCGCGCGCTCCAAGTCACGTCGCCCGGAGCCAGTGCCCACCACGACTCGCACGTACGCCGAGTCGTTCACCAGCGTCGGACCGTCGGCGCCCGCGGTCCGGTACACGGCCGCTCGGCCCGGAATCCCGGTACCCGCCGGGCTGAACGCTGCGTACAGAAACCCGTGTTCGACCAAACGGTCGAAGTCGATCTCGCTGGGGTAAATCTCGTGCGCTACTTGGGCGCCCGCTTTGGAACCGGCGCGCCGGTACGGCGCCAAGTCGAGTCGGGTCTGGCTATGTGTCAAACCCGGCATGACCGTCAAGTCGCGTGCTTCGATAACCTCGGCCGAAGCTGGGTACTCGAGCCTCGTCCCGACGAGAACGATTTCGCCGTCTTCGATGACGACCGTACCTGGGCTGTACTCTTGGCCGGTCGCGGTAATGACCCGACCAGCTTCGATGACAACCATTGCCGGTGGGTCCGCCGCGACAGCGCTTGGCCTAGCGCCGAGGAGGATTGTGATCACGGTGAGGAGCGTCAAGCTCACACGAGGGAAGCCCATCAGAACTCCCGCCTTTCCGAAGCGTCGTAGGCGATCTTTCCGCGAATGATCGTCATTTCGCAGGCCGATCTCGGATCCAGCGGATCACCGGTCCACAGCACGAACTCGGCGTCTTTACCGACTTCGATCGTTCCAATTACATCGTCAACCATCAGTGCTTCGGCCGGTACTCGCGTCACACCCTTGAGCGCTTCGTACGGCTTCCAGCCGTAGTAGCACGCCATTGCTGCTTGAAAGGAGAGTTCCTCCTGCGGCACGACTGGGGCGTCGGTGTTGATACCGAGCTTTTGAACTCCGCCCTGCCACCAGCGAGCCGCGTTGCCCATCATTTTGCGTTGGGTTCGGTCGAACTGGAACTGGCGCGGTCCATTGATCGTGTAGATGCTCGGGTCTTTCAGCACCACCGGTGCGACTTTCCAAGCGTCGAACGTACAGTGATCGAGCACCGTGCGCAGGTTGAACTCTTTGGCCAACATCAAGACGGTCGTCATCAAGACTTGGTAGCCCTGCGTGTGCACGGAGACCACGAAGTCCCGCCGGAAGAGGCCTCGGAACCCTTCGTAGATCGGGTTCATGTCCGGCTTCTCGGTTGTCTCACCCTTCTCGAACGCCTCCCACGTTTCGTGGTACGTCTGAGCTGCCTCGAGCGTCTGTCGAGTGTTGTAGTTCATGAACGTACGACCGACGCCGTACCAATAGCGTTCCGGGTTCCCGGCTTGCGCGATCTTGAGCGATCCCGTCTCCTTGACCACCATCTCCTCGACCGAGTCCCCGGCGAGTCGACAGATGGTGCCGAAGCCACTCATGTTGGTCCCGCTCCCCGGGATCAACAACACGGTGGTGACGCCTCCGGCACGCGCTCGTTTGATGTTCGCGTTTTCAGGCACCAAGGTATCGACGGTCCGCAGACCTGGATTGGTCAAGTAGACCATGTCGTTGAGATCACCCAAGCCGCCGGCAATGTGATCGTGACAGTCCACCATTCCCGGGACCAGCCAGAGGTTCTTCCGTTCGACGACTCGATAGCCGTCGGGAATGGGCGTCGACTTCGCTTTCCCGATGCCGACGATCTGGTGTCCTTCGACAAGAACCACGGCGTTGTTGATCACGCGATCCTGGTCGTCCATGGTGACGACCTTACCCACCAGGAATGCGAGCTTGGTGCCCTCCGCGGAAGGCTCTGTCGCCGCCAACGGGGCGGTCAACATCAAGGCGACCAGTGACGCCACGCACCCACGGGTCAGCGTTGTACGGAAACTCATTACTTTGCCTCCTCACCGCCGACGAAGACGCGCAACACTTGCGTCCCCCGTCGGAACGGATGGCCTCGGAAAATCACGAGGTCTGCGTCGCGACCCGGTTCCAGAGAACCGACACGATCATCGATCTTGAACATGCGCGCGACGTGAGTCGTCAACGCGGCCAATGCGTCATCCGGCGACATTCCTTGTTCGACCGCATAGAGCGCGGTCAGCGGAAGGTCACGTGCCCCGTCTTCGGCGTCACTCTGGAAGCCGACCCTGAGTCCTAGCCGTGACAACGCGGCGCCCGCGTTGTAGGGCTCGTTGCGACGGGTCGTGACCACGGTGCGAGGAAGAATGACCGACACCTTCTTCTCGCGCAGCAGGTCGCCGTGAACCTCGGCGGAATTCCCGTTGAGAATGATCAGCGGTACCTTGTACCGGTCGACGAACAGCGCTACCACTTCGCGGATTTCCGCCGGGGTGCGCGCGTCGACGACCGCCGGGATCTTCTTCTCGAGCAGCAATCTGTAGGGCTCGAGCGACGGGCTGATCTTCGGAGGTTGGGGTCGGTTCGATTTGACTCGACTCCGTTTCTCGACCTTGAACGCAACCGGAGTCTTGTCCACCCGCTTCGCTACGAATTGGACGGCGACTCCCATCAGCGAGACCGTTCCTTCGAGTTCGTCGTCGTCGGTGAGTTCCGCCTCGATTTGCGGGTACCCCATCCCGTCGGTTTCGACCTCGACATGTCCGGTGACTTGCTTGCCACTCAACGTGAGCACGATCAGGTGCTCGAGCGGGATCTGGGGCTTGATGACGCGCCCCTCGATACGCGAACCCTTGAGGCTGAGCGACATGCTGCCGGTCTGCGGCTCTTCGAGCGGACCACCGCTTACGGTGCCCTCCCAAACTCCGCTGATCGGGTCATTCTGAGCGGTCTTGATGACCTCTTCTTCGACGACCTTCTCCTCTTTGACCTCGCCCTTCTTCTCCTTCTCGAGGAACGCAGCGAGATCCTTTTCGTACTTCTGCCATGACGCGAGGTACTTCTTGCCGCGCTCGAGCTCGCGCGCAAACACCGACTGAATTCCTATCGGGTCCTGCCCCGCGGCCGTCATTGTGATCCCGGCAATCGCAGCGATCACCCGATCGTCGCGGGCGTCCCCACCGGTCTTCACCGCGGCCACTCGAGCTCCGCGCGTACCGAGCCCGTAGTGGGTCAACATGACCGTCGTGACCCCCGCCCTCAGCACACGTGCGTCGGTCACGTCTGGCACTCCGAGCGCCAGTGTCAGATCGACATCGGGGGTCCCGGGGGTGCGATCTCCCGCGAGCCCTAGATGTCCACGGGCGTCGATGAAACCAGGCGAAACGAACGCGTCCGACCCGGCGTCAATGACGCGCGCGCCGGGCGGGTGCGGCACGCTGCGACCGACAGCCACGACGCGGCCGTCTTCGATCAACAGCTCCCCGTCCTCGATTTGCTGATCCGGGCTAACCCAAATGGTCCCCGCTCGAACGATCGTCGAAGTCGACGTCGGAGCTTGGTACTCGGAGCGTCCGGCGACGAAGACCTGGATCACGTGGCTCGACACCTCGAGAGGGTCTCCGGTCCACAACACCAAGTCGGCACGTCGGCCACTCGCGATCGAACCGACCTGTTGCTCGATCCCAAGGATCGAGGCGGGAGCACGAGTAATCGCCGAGATGGCTCTCTCGCGATCCCAACCGGCTCCGTGCGCCATCAACGCAGTGAGTCTGAGACGGGTCGCCGATTCGCCGTGCGGTGGTGCGAGAGCAACCCGACCGGTCAGACTCTTCAGATCGGCGAAACTGGTATCGATCGAAGCATCACTGGTGCCGACGTCGGTCGTCGGTGTGGTGAAACTCCGTCGTGGGCGATACACCACCGGTACCCCTTGGCGCGCGAGCGTGCTCGCCACCAAGTGAGACTCTGCTCCTCCGACGACGTACCCGCGGCGCTTCTTCTCGCGCAGGAACGTCGCCGCACCGAGTAAGTCAGCGCCGCGATCCGCTTCGATACGAAGTGGCAGTCCGGCGCGCCACGCTTGCCCGAGTGCATTGCGGTGAAAATCGAACTTTCCGTCGGGATTCGACGCGGCGTCGATGCTCTCGGTCAATCCGAGGAACTGACCAAGTCGCGACGTAGGTCGTTGACGACTCGGAGCTTCGATTTCCACTTCGGACGACGCGGGGAACGAGAACTCCAAATCTGTCGGAGGATTGTGCACGCCCAAGTTCACGGAGAGATCAGAACTGGGAACGAGGACGCGTTCGGCCGCGGGCCCAGCCAAGCTGACCACCGCACCTTGTCCGGTCAGTAAGCGATGGGCACCGGGATCGATGTGGATCGTTGTCACGCCGTGTTTGAGGTACGCTCGAAAGTCCGCGTAGCGGTCGAACTGGTCCACCGCGCGGTACCCCGCGGCCATGGACTCATCTCCGATCGAGCTGCCGCGCAACGAACGTGGCGTGACGCCGAGGTTGGTATCGGCCGCGATCAATCCGGGCATCAGGACTGCGTCCGGATAGTGATGCACCGGCACTCCCGGCGGAATCACGAGACCCTTGCCGACGCCAGCGATCTTCCCGTCGACGACGAGCACTGTTGCGTCTTCTATTTCGAATGGACCTTCGGACGCGGCGGTGATCACCCGCCCGACTCGCAACGCGAAACTATCCGCCCAAACGGCAGGGGCGGCAGTCAGGCACGCGAGCGTAGCCCAAACCGTGAACAATAATCTCATTGTCCGCTCCCGCCACCGGCTGGAGCGTTCGGAGTACCGTCTCCCTTGGGCGGAGTCTCGCTGCTCTTCGCTTCACTCTTCTTGCCGTCGGCGTCGCCTTCGGACTCACTCTTTGCGCCTTCTTCGGTGCTCTCTTCGGTCGGGGCTAGTGCCTCGACCTTGGGCTTGGGCAGCAGATCCTGAATGCGCGGATCGCGGCTGCGCTCGTACGCCAAAATGCCATCGATGAAGACTTGCTCGATCTTCGCATTGAAGTCCAGCGGGTCCGCGGAGAAGACGACGATGTTCGCGATCTTGCCGACTTCGATCGAGCCGAGCTGATCGCCCAGCCCGAGCATGTTCGCCGGATTCAACGTGATCGACTTGAGCGCGACTCGGCGCGGAATCCCGTGTCGAACGCAACGAGCGGCTTGGTAGTTGAGGAATCGTTCCGCCATCGAAGAGTTCGGCGACGGTTGTAGTGCGAACGTCAAACCCGCTGCGTGCAATGCGGCCGGGACAAACTCTTCAGTGACGTCGCCGGTGATCGGGTCGCGATTGCGCCGAACCATGTCGACGGGGACGACGATCGGTCGCTTGGCAGCTTTGAGTTCGCCAATCGCGCGTACGGTATCGACGCCGATCACGAAGACCGAGTCGTCGAGAAATCCTTGCTTCGTGGCGATGTCCACCGCGGGACGGACATCCATGGCGCTTCCGGCGTGGATCCACGCCGACAACCGCCCCTTGCGCAATCCGTCGAGTGCCCGGTGGGTATCGTCCAGATCTTCGTCGCGAACCAACTCCTTGCCGCGCTTGCGGGCCTCTTCCGGCCCAACCGTCAACGGCTTGTCGTCTTCTTTGAGTTTCTCTTCGTAGCGTCGTTCCGCAACTCGCTCGAGGTAGTGGTCGAGTTCACTGAACGTACTTCGCAAAGACTGCAACTGGAGCATGCGGTCGTACCCGCCCTTGGGTGACGTGCTGAGCTTCAGGCCAACCTCAGCGCGAACCGTCATGTCGTCGGGAGTCCGTCCGATGGGACGCACGACCCGGCTCTTGCCGCCGACCACGCAGTTGTTCGACACCATCACGTGAACGGAGGTGACCCCACGACGGAGCGACTCTTCGAAGTAGACACGGGAAGGATCGATGGCGTCGTAGACGTCGACGTACGGCGTCACGTCGCGCGACTCGTTGGCGACGTCGAGTCCGCGCGCAGAGTGCGGGTCGATCATGCCGGGAAAGAGGACTTTGCCGCTGCAGTCGACTTCCATGGCGTCGTACGGCACCGACACGTCTCGTCCAACGGCGGTGATCTTGCCGTTCTCGATCAGCACCGTGCCGTTGCGAATGTCGTCACCGGACACCGTGATGATCCGAGCCCCTGTCAGAGCAAGTTTTGCGGGCGAACCCGCCAGCGCGACCGCCGGAAGTACGAGGACGGCGATCATCACGATCACTGCGCGGAATTGCATGGAGTTCAACGTGCTGTCCTTTATGGAGGATTGCATTACTTCACCGCCCGTCGGTCGACGGCGACTTCGCCGCCCGCCACGACAACGACCGGCATGGAGGTCGCCGCGAACGGCTCACCGTTCCAGACGACAATGTCAGCTCTCTTGCCCACTTCGAGCGTGCCCACTTGGTTGTCGATCCCGAGGATCTTGGCCGGTATCGACGTCACCGCAGACAGCGCTTCTTCGAGCGTGAGCCCGTATCGGATGGCGTACATGGCTTGCCGGGCAAGCCCGTCTTCTTCGCGAAGCTCTTGTGCGCTCAACGCCGTCTCGATGCCAGCGCGTCGCAGTTGCGTCATGGTGTTGAGTTTGGAATTCCGGGAGTCACCGCTCATGAGCCTCGGTGATCGCTCGGCAGTGTCGTAGATAGGGCCGAAGACGATCGGCACCCCAGTCGCTTTGAGTAGATCAAGACACTTGTACGCTTCCGTCGCTTCTTCGAGAACGAAAGCGAGTCCGAACTCCGCCGTGAGTCGAAAGGCGGTCTCAATGTCTTGTAGGGTTCGCGCTTGAATCCGTAGCGGGACTTTTCGATCGAGCACTTCGATCAAAGTGGCCGACGCCTCGACGGTCGGCGTGTCCGCGCCTCCGGAGGCTGGACGGCCCCCTTTGCGAAGCAAGCTGTCGTGAAATGCTTTTCTAAAGACCCAAGTCACACCCATTCGGGTGGTCGGTCGGCGCGTTTGCTTGCTGACGCCAGCCCAACGGGACGGCGTGCGGTTGAACGTCCCGACGAAGGTCGGATCAGAGCCGATCGTCGCCTTGACAGCCGCGGTCGACAGCACCACCCGATTTTCCGCGGGTCCAGAGGTGCGGAGGATTGTTCCCCGCGGTCCGATGACTGCCGACGAATCGGGAGAGCAGTAAACCGTGGTCACACCCTCTCGAGCGAGGCGCTGGAAATCCGGCGAGAGCAGGTCCATCGTGTCGACGACAGCGGTGTGCGGAACAATCTCGGCGCTTTGCTCGGTGACGGCAATGTTGAGATTTACACCGCTGGCCAATCCACCGGACAGCTCCGATTCTCGCTTCGGAAACATGCCGCTACACAGCGCGCAGCAACCCTGTTGATCGTCGGCAGGGTCGAGCGGCAATGGGCCGGTCTCGTCCTTTTTGCCTCCGTGAAGAATCTTGTCGAGTTCCTCCGGGCCGATCGTTCCGTTGGCGATGCGCCGCTCGATCGAATTCTCTTGTTGGAACAGCCGATCGCCGAACAAGTCGCGAACGACATCTTCCGCGCGACGCCTCGGAGCCGTGATCATGTCGCTCGATTCGACGCGGCCGTTGGCCTCGACGAGACCAGGCGTGATCGAACCGGACTCGATCTCAATGACGCGGGCTCCGTTGGGAGTTATCGCCCCCGCGGAAGGTCCGGCGTAGGTGATAAGCCCGTCGATAACGATGACGGCACCGTTCTCGATGCTCGTGCCGTTGCCGATATGGAGGCGCTTCGCCGCAATGTAAAGCGGGTCCGCTCCAAACACCGATGGCACGGAGAACAAGACGAGCAGCAGCGCGCTGAGGTAGGTTGTCTGTTTCATCATTGGCCGGCTCCCGATCCAGCTTCAGCTTCAGCTGCAACAACGAGTTTTCCTCGGACGTACACCGAGAGAATTCGAGTATCCGGACGAAGAGGATCGCCCGAGAAAATGGCGAGGTCTGCATCGCGGCCGCGCTCGATCGAGCCCAACCGGCTTCCGACCCCCGCGACACCGGCCGCGACCACTGTCAGCGCGCGGCGTGCTGCTTCAGGTTTCATTCCGTAACGAACGGCCAACGCTGCCGAGCGACGAGCTGTGGACACATCACTTTGAGGAAGTCCGCTAGCAAACGTGATAGCGACCCCCTTGTCGGAATACGTTCCGGCGGCGCGAAGGGTAGATTCGGGGGTGTTCCAATCGAACGGGCCCATGACGACGCGCACGCCACCGGCCGCTAGCCCCTCGGCCAGCAACTCGGTCTGTCGTTGGTCACGGTTGCTCGGGGTGTAGACGAGGTCTGGAATACGACCGGCGTCACCGAACGCTCGCATGGCGCTGCGGACGTCGCGCTCTTCGGAGCAAAACAGCAGGCCCGGAATTTTCCCCGCGACGAAGTCGCGGATTCGCACGGCACCCTCGCCCTTGCCCGCGTCAGCGAGACACTGATTCAGGAGGCGAACCGCACTGCTGCGCGAAGTCGGCTCGACGTCGCGTCGGAGCACCTGGCGGCCGAGCGAAAACACCAGCGGTGATTCCGACAACAGTTCGAGAGCCTGACCCGTGATGGTGCGATAGGTTACGCCCGCGCCGCACACGATGTTGCTCGGGGCCGGTAGTGCCATCGCCGAGGTGAACCCGGCTTCGAGGGCTCGTCGGAGATCCGGAGACATCGGATCGACCGCGTCCTTGCAGCTCGGCGCCGCGTCGATCACCTTCGACAAGGCGATGTTCTGACGGAAGCAGCCGATTTGACTGTTGACCGCGGTCATGCCCGGCGCAATCACCGCGTTGGCGGGGATCGTGGTGATCGGGACGGTGTCCGGTACGTCGTCCGGAGTCGTCACCCCTTCGATCACCCCGTCCTTGATCAAGACTACTTTTCCGGACTCCAGCGTTCCGTCGCTCTTCAAGATGAGGCCACCGGCCAGCCCCATTCGTTCCCTCGCGTCGGCGGAACGGGACACTCCGAGCAGCAACATCGAGACGGCGAGTGCCACCACCAGTGCTAGCGGGCGTCGTCGACTCGACATCATTGGGCACCCTTTTTCGCTTCGTAGGCAACGCGACCACCAACGAAGACGGTATCGACGGTGCTCATGGGGTCTCGTGGATCCCCGGACCAGAGAACGACATCGGCGGCGTTCCCCTTCCGGATCGAACCGATCTTGTCTTGCAGGCCCAAGAACTTCGCGGCATCAGAGGTGACGGTGCGAAGCGGATCTCCGACTGCGCCGCGTGCGGCGGCGAGTTGGGCGGCGAAGAGCGGGAATCGCGCGGCGTCACGACCGCCCGCGCTGCCGACGTGAACCGCGACGCCAGCGTCGCGAAGCAAACGACCATTGTCGGCCGACTCCCGAAGGTCACGCCCGGTCCGTGAACCGTCGGTGTCGATATCGGTGAGCACGACGGCGATCTTCGCGTCTGCGATGCGCTTGGCGAGAAGGTGTCCCTCGGTCGCGCCTTCGAGGATCACGCGGATTCGAAACTCTTCGGCGAGAGCCAGTGCATTGAGAATTTCGCTGGTCCCATGGGCTTCGACGCGAACCGGAATCTCGCGATCGAGCGCGCGGAGAATGACCTCGAAGTCCTCGCGCATCGCCACTTCGCCCGGCTTCTTAGGTGCGTCGTCTTCGGCCTTCTTGTCGTCCTTGGCCGGCTTGGCCGGGCTTGGGCCACTTCCCGGACGGGGTCCCCCGCGGCGACGGCGCGGACGCGGGTCTTGTGGCGCCATCTTTCGTTTGCCCGCCTTGGGGTCCTTCTTCGACTCCGCGTCACTCTTCTTCTTCGAGTCGTCGCCGCTATCCGTCTTCTCGGCGTACTCCTCGAGTGCTTCTTGGTACTCCTCGAGAGCGACGAGGTATTCGTCCCGGCTGTCCCGATAGTCGAGCACGGCGCGCAGCTGATTGCGGACCCCGACGAACATTCGCGAGCGAGCGACCGGAGTCGCATTCGAACCGAGATCGAGGCAAAGGGCTGACTCCCGCGTTTCGACTTCGCCGATGGCGTCGGACGTCTTGTCGGGAATCAGTCGAATGACACTGCCCAACCCGTGAATGCCCTGCGCTCGGCCCGCCGGCAGGTAGAGTGCGGTCACACCCTGGGCGAGCGCGGAACGCAGCTCGTCGACGGCGTAGCGGTTGAAGGCGTCAGCCGAGCTGACATTAGCGCGGGCGATCACTGCGGTCGTCGTGAGACCGAGTTCGCCGTGAACGTCGATCAAGCCGGCCGTCACGGTCTTGCCGCGACCGTCGATTTCGCGGGAGAGTAACGGAGCCGTGACGTCGCGGCCGACGTCGGTGATCTCGCCACCCTTGATCACGACGTCGCCGTTCTCGATCACGAAACCTCGCGCCGTCACGACGGTCGCGTCGCGAATCACGATTGCCCGCTGGAGAATTTGACCGCGCGCGGTCGACGTCAAACATACGATGATCGCCAGAGCGATGATCGCGGGTGCCGGCACGCTGACGCAGCAGCGGGCTCGACGGAGAATGCGTTGCATTCGGTTCCTCGCCATCACGGTTGTCTGTGTTCGCTTCGAATTGGTCGCAGTGTTTCCTTCAACGCCTATCCCATTCTCGGTCTCCGGGGACGCGTTCCGAACGGCTGTTCGGTTTTGCGTCCGGCCGGGCCGAGCTCTCGGTTCTAAGTCTCGGTGAGCACTGTCACGAGACGACGACTTGGCGACGGGCGTATCTCTATTTCAGGACGCCGAACCGCAGAACGACGCTGATCAAATATCGGTCACTTCCATGTGATTACCTCGGCGGTGGGTCCAACTGCGCACGGATCGTGACGAGGAGCCGAGGGACGGTGCCGGTATTGCCCCAAGTCTCGGTCGAATCTGAGCATCTGGAAGCCGACACGCCTTATCCCTGAGGCGAACGTTCGCTAGAATGTTGCGACACACAAGTGACACACCCTGGAAGGATGCACCGGTGGCCGGAAGAGATTGGCAAACGAGCGACGAGTTTCGGGTCAAAGTAGGCCTGGCGGAAATGCTGCGCGGAGGCGTGATTATGGACGTCACGACGGCCGACGAGGCGAAGATCGCCGAGGACGCCGGCGCGGTAGCGGTGATGGCGCTCGAGAGGGTGCCATCGGACATCCGACGCGACGGAGGAGTCGCGCGCATGTCCGCCGTCGAGATGATCGAGGACATTCAGCAGTCCGTGACCATTCCGGTGATGGCGAAAGTCCGGATTGGACACTTCGTCGAGGCGGACGTGTTGCAGTCGCTCGGGGTCGATTTCATCGACGAAAGTGAAGTGCTCACCCCCGCGGACCCGCACCATCACGTCGACAAGCACCCCTACCGTGTCCCGTTTGTCTGCGGCTCGACGTGCCTCGCGGAAGCGCTGCGCCGCATCGGCGAGGGCGCGGCGATGATGCGAACCAAGGGCGAAGCGGGAACCGGAGACATCACGGAGGCTGTTCGCCATTTGCGGCAGATCCATCGTGAGATGAAGCAGCTGACGGTCGCCCCCGAGGCGGAATTGATGAGCATCTCCAAGGACATGGGTGCTCCGTACGACTTGGTCCGCTACGTCTCGAAGAACGGACGCCTGCCGGTCCCGAACTTCGCCGCCGGTGGAGTTGCCACCCCGGCGGACGCTGCGCTCTGCATGCGACTCGGAGCCGAGGCAGTGTTCGTCGGCTCGGGCGTGTTCAAATCTCAGAACCCTGCGCGTACGGCCGAGGCCATTGTCAAGGCAACGGCGCAGTTCGAAGATGCTGAGATCATCAAAGAGGTCTCACGAGGCTTGGGGTCCGCGATGCCGGGTATTCAGGCGAGCGAACTCGACGCAGACCAACAGCTTCAGCACCGCGGCTGGTAGGGACCGACCTTGGACGAAACCACCGGCGAAACGAGACACGTGTCACTCGCCGCCACCGGTCCGTCGCCCTTGGACCGGTCGCGGCAACGAGACGCGTCTCTACCGCGATCTGTCGATCGTGCCGTTCGCCCGGGAGTGTTGTCGCTGCAAGGTTCGGTCGAGCCGCATGTCGAGAAATTCACCCGCCTCGGCTACGATCCCGTCGAAGTGCGTCTCCCCGCTCAACTCGAGCAGGTGACGCATCTCATCTTGCCGGGCGGCGAAAGCACGACATTCGCGAAACTCTTGCAGTTCTACGGACTGTGGGAACCGATTGTGTCGCGCGCCTCTCGCGGCGATCTCGCCGTGTTCGGGACCTGTGCCGGCGCTATTCTTCTCGGACGTTCTACCGAGGAGCGACCACCGCGCATGAATCTTCTCGATGTCGCCGTGGATCGAAACGCGTACGGTCGACAGATCGATAGTTTCGTCGCTCCTCTCGACTGCGTTGTTGACGACTGCGTTGTTGACGACTGTGTTGTTGACGATCGTGTTGTTGACCATGGTCTTGCTAGCGACGGTGCTTGCTCCAACCGGGTGCCTTTGGCACCGCTGGAGGGAGTGTTCATTCGGGCTCCGCGCTTGGGGGAGATAGGCGCACACGTCGAAGTCTTGGCGACCTACGGAGGTGAACCCGTTCTCGTGATCGAACGACGGATCATGGCGGGCACGTTCCACCCAGAACTCACCGCGACCTCCGCGGTGCACGAGTACTTCCTGAGCATCTGACGGGGTAAGAACGACATGGACAATCGCCGAATCGGGGTCTTTGGCTGGGGAATCGTTGCGCCGAAAGCGCCTAACATCGAGGCTTTCGCGCGCCGATTGGAAACGTCAGAGAGCTGGTTGGACCCGTTTCAAGGATTCGGCCCGAGTAACTTCTTGACCGGCGTCCCGGAGTTCGACTTCAACGCGTATCGAGAATGGATCGATGCACGCTTCCCACCCAATCGTTTCTCGGCCTTGTCCAAGAAAATGGGACATCCGACGAAGTATGCGATCGGTGCGTTCATTCAGGCACTCGGCCAGAACCCTGGGTTGGAGCAGCGCCTCAAAGAACTCGGCGGCAAGGCTCAGGTCATCGTCGGCGGTGGACTCCACGATCTCCCCACCTACTACGACGAGTCACTCGCGTTCTCCCGCGTGCAACGCGTGTGGGATCGCTTCTGGTCTGCCCCGCAGAACAACAGCGCGCACGAAGGATATCTTGCGTCGAGAGAAGCGCCGTCCGACGACATGCCTGACGATCCAGAGCAGGTCGACCTGGTTTCGAGAGACGTCGCAGAAGACGCATGGTGGCATTACTGGGCCGCTCGATCTCCGCAATTGCAGGAGTACCTCGGGGACCTTCGCGAGATCGAGGCGATGTCCATCGAGGGCGACGTCGAGTCGGGGAAATCGGCCCTTCTTCGACGAAAGCGCGCCGCGGTGACTGCGCTTCAGAAGAAGTGGAACGCTCCGGATCCGCCGTGGAGTGGTGTTTCGCCGAACGTTCTTTGGAACATTGGCAACACGCCGGCCTCGCAGATTTCGATGATGGGACACATCACCGGCATGTGTTACGCCCCGTTCGCCGCATGCTCGACGTTCGGTTACTCGCTGAAGCTTGGCATGGACGCCATCCGTACCGGTCAAGCGGAACTCGTCGTTGTCGGCGCCACCGATCCCCCGCCGCACGCAATGTCGGTAGGTACGTTCTACAACGCGCGTGTCTTGTCCGCCGACGGAGAAGTTTCCAAACCGCTGACCGGTCTCCGCGGCACTCACGTCTCCGGCGGTTCGATCGTGTGGATCATCGGGGACCTCGAAGCGTGTAAAGCGCGAGGGTTCGAACCGATCGGGATGGAGCCGGTTGCCGTGGGAGTGTCGGCCGACGCCGATCACATCATCACGCCGTCAGTCGAGGGACCGACCAATGCTATCGACGCCGCGTTCGCCGACGCCAAGATCGACGCGTCACAGATCGTTCAATGGGATTTGCACGCGACCGCCACTCCGGGCGATTTCCTCGAGGTCGACACTATTCGCAAAAGTCTAGGGCCGGCGACCGTGATCACTGCCCGCAAGGGGACGTTTGGTCACGGCATGGGCGCGGGCGGCGGTTGGGAGTTGACGGCTCAATATCTCTCGACGGCCTCCGGGCGAGTTGCACCGACCACCTTGACCCCGGAAGAACTCAACAAGGAGATCGCTCAGGTGCACGACAACTTCGTGTACCAAGAGTCGATAGCAGCTCCGAACGGGTATGCGGGCAAGCTGTCGATGGGCGTCGGTGGAATCAACGCGTGTGTGATCTCGCGCACGCTGGACGCGGAAGAGTCGTAAGGGAAAGGTCACGTGTGACCGATAAGGCACCCAGTGCGCAAGACGACGCCGCACCGAGTCGGTTCCTCGCTCTCTACGAACCGGTGGCTCCGGCGATCTTTGCTTGGGCTCGACTTCACATTCATGCGCCGCTTCGCCGCCGGGTCGATCCGGAAGACATCCTCCAGGAAGTCTGCTTTCGCGCGTTTACGAGGTTCGACAAGTTTGATCCCAAGATCGCAAATTTTAGAGCTTGGCTGTTCGGGATCGCACACAACGTTCTTCGTGAAGCGTTGAGGAGTCTCAAAGCACGGGGCGAGTCTGTGTTCGGCAACGCCGCCGCGGTGAGTGGCCGGGCGCCGGGACTCGACGGTTTCCCAGCCGAGGCCACCAACATTTCGACCCGCATAGCCCGCGAGGAAAACCTGGTGGCGTTCCTGGAACGACTGGATTTACTAGAAGAAGACGATCGTCGGCTACTGCTCTATCGAGGGCTCGAGGGCAAGCGACACCAGGAAGTTGCCGAGTTGATGGGGATTGGGTCCGACGCCGCGGAGAAACGATGGCAACGGCTGCGCAAGCGCCTCCAAGACGAAGGCTCGCCCGACGGCCTCTTGACTTGACGCTGTCTCAACGTGCTTCCACATCGTGGACCAAGCGCATTCCGACGAACGGATACGAGTGACCCGGCGGCGCTCCCGCTCGATACGCACAGCGGCTCGCGATGGGGGCTCGTTGCCACGCGCCGCCGCGGATCAACCGCTGTTGGCTCGATTCGGAAAACCAGGATCGACACCAATCCATGACGCCCCCCGCCAAGTCTCGTACGCCGTACGGAGACAGATCTGCGCGGAAGCGACCGACACGCTCGATCTTCGGCTCACCGGGCCGCGAGGCGGCGCACTTGCAAAACGACGCGTCGAACGCATTCCCCCAGGGGTACCAGCGGCCGTCAACTCCGCGAGCGGCTGCTTCCCATTGCAGGTCACTCGGTAACCGGTAGCGGCGTCCGTCGGTCGTCGAGCGCCACTTCGCATACGCCGTCGCCGAATGCCAGGTAATGCCTACCACCGGCTTGGCCTGATGTTGGACCGGGACCGTGACGACGTTCCTGCCGACGTCGAACCAATCGAGCGGCTCTTGGTCCCAGCGTGGAATGCGAGTCTCCAAGGACCTCGACCCGATCAAGGTGGTCAAGTACTCGGCGTACTCCCCACAAGTCACTGGGTACTCGGACATCGCGAACTCGGGAACTGTAACGGTACCGGACGGCAACGAATCGTGCGTCGAACGGTCCCCACCGACGATGGTCTCGCCGGTATAAATCCGACGGAAGCCGGTCGCCAGATCGCGTCCGAGTTCCAACCGAATCGTCGTCTCGCAACGCGCGCCACGGGCGATGTACAACGGGACGCGAACGGGGTCACTACCCTCGCGCTCGATGGTCGCTTCATAGCTACCCATCGGTATCTCTGGCCAGGTCCAACTCGGTCCGACCAGCTTTCGTTTTCGGCCGCGCGGAACCAGACGACGGTCGTGGTCGGACAGACGGCGAACCGTGACTCGATCCGGCTCACGGCCGAAGCGAAGCGTCAACGTTCCCGCGCCGGCGAGCCACGCGTTTACATCCGGTCGATCGAACGCGCGCAATCGGCCTTCGGCGAATGCCACTTCTGAATCGTCACCCGTCGCCTCGCCGGACTCGAACAACTCTCGATAGCGATCGACCAATGCGTCGACGGTAGTCGCGTCGTCCGGATTCCATCGATGCGCCGCTTCCAGCGCCAGAATCGCCTCGTTCCGGCAACGTTCCGATTCTCGTCGCGTGCGATCGACCTGTCCGAGCAGTTTCCAGTACGGACGCTTCTCCGCGATCTTTCGCCAAGGGGCGGTAGCCGTGAGTCGAGCGGCGTCGAGCGCTTCGTCATGACGCGACGCCCAACGGTTGCGGTCGTTCGTTCGATCGCGAGCAGTGGAAAGTGCACTCTTCGCGCCCCGTTCTCGACGTTCTCGATCCGTAGCCCCGTCGAGTACCTGTTGCACGATGTCAGCCACGTGTTCGGCCTTGACTCGGGATCCACCGTGGCAGCGCAAGGATAGTCGCTCGATCGTCTCTCGATCCGCGTCGACCAGGCCTCGAATGGACGCGTCAGCTAGCGGCGGTCTTTGGTCCTCAGCCTTCCCGATTTGGTCGAGGAGCTTTGCGAGTGACTTTACGTCGTCTGCGCGACGAACGGCTCCTCCCACCACGGCGCTTTCGTACCAGCCGCCGATCGTGACCTCGCCGAATTCTCCGATTCGAATCGACCCGCCGGCGGCCGGGGATCCGCCCCCCAACGAGCCGTGCACCACGCCGCGGCGGTGCGCGTAGTCCAACGTGAGAGCCACTTGTCTCAAGATCGACAGCTTAGCGAAGCCACTGACGTCCGTGCGATCCACGTACCTCCCGAGATCCGCGCCGGTAGTCGGATCGCAGACGAAAAACAGTCGTCCACACTCGTCGTGGCCGACGTCGTGAACGGGAACTATGTTGGGATGGCTGAGCTTCGCGCAAGCCAGAAGTCGTCGATGAAAGCGGCGTATGAAAGGTTTCACCGTCGACGTGAGAAGGACCAGATGCACATCACGGTCGATGGCCATGTCCCGGCAGTGCACGACCTCGATCTGCGGGTTCGCGTACAGAACCCGCTGCGACTCATAGCGAGCACTTCCTTCGGGCGGGAGAGCCCCGGACCGGCGGTCGGACGAAGCTCCGGCGAACGTCGACAACGTCGCAGGGAGCCCCGTGCCGCCGGACCGAGTCAGCCGTAGGTACTCCCGCGCAATCGCCTCGTCACGGCCAGGGAACTCTTCAAGGTAGTCGCGAAGCCCTCGGGTCGCGCCGCCCGCACGGTCGGCATAGAACTTCGCCACGAACTCGAGCACGCCATCGAACACGACGGGCACGGTCCTTGGCATCGCATCCTCAGACCGTCCGGGGTCGGCGGACGGAGCGGGTGAATCACCAGGGGTCGTCATTCCCCTATGAGGGGTGATACCGCTGCGTACTGCAAGCTTGTTCCGCCGCGCTGGCCCCTCGCCTATAATGCGGTCCATGGACGAAGCGGCCATTGCTATCGAGTTTCTCGCGCGATTCCTCGCCGACGAAGAAGAGGGACGGGTCCTCCCGTTGCGGGAGTATTTGGATCGTTACCGCGGTCACGAAGACATTGTCGCCGAGGAATACCTGCGACTCACGGGGCAACTGACGGAGGAAGTTCCTCCAGAAGAACACACCGACGGCAGTCGCTACGCGCTCTCCACGATTCTCGGCACCGGCGGGATGGGACGCGTCTACCTTGCGCACGATCGAGAGCTCGATCGGTCGGTCGCCCTCAAGAGTCCGCACGGCGAGCTCGCCGCCTTCGAGAGTCAGCACGCCCTGCTCTTCGCCGAAGCGAGAATGACGGCGAGACTGCAGCATCCAGCGTTGCCTCCCGTGCACGATCTTGGCGTCGACACCAAGGGCAGGCCCTACTACGTCATGCGACGCCTCGACGGTGAGAACCTCTACGATGTGCTGGCCCGGCGCCGACACCCGGACGCGCTGCCGCTCCCCCGCTTGCTCGCCATCTTTCAGCAGGCGAGTCTCGCGGTCGCGTTTGCACATTCGCGTCAGGTGCTGCATCTCGACTTGAAGCCGTCGAACATCATGCTCGGTTCGTTCGGCGAATTGGTCGTGGTCGATTGGGGATTGGCTCGCGACGTCGACGGCGACGCCGACCCGCGGATCGGAGGAACACCAGGCTACATGTCACCGGAACAGATCGAAGGCGGGACGCTGACTCCGGCGGCCGATCTCTTCGCCCTCGGTTCGATCCTCTACGAGATAGTGACCGAGACGAGAGCGTTTCCGGGAACGACGAGTGACCTGGTTCTGGAGAGGACCCGCCGCGGAGTCTTCGATTGCGATCAAAGTGCCTTTCAGCGCGCCCCGACCGAACTCCGCGCCTTGATCACCCGCTGCTTGGCCGTCGACCCTCGCGGCCGGCCCGAGAGTGCAAGCGAGGTGAGTGAGATCGTGCAGCGCCACCTCGAGGGACGTCGAGATGACGACGCGCGGCGACAGGAAGCTGACCGTGCCCTCGCCCAGGCGGTCGACCTGCTGCATCTCCGCGACTCCAACCGGGAACGGGTGACAGAGTTGTCCGGGCGCCTCGCGGACGAGGCGTTGGCGGCGTGGGCGCCGATCAGCGAAAAGAGGGAGCGGTGGGCTTGCGAGGACGAGCAGGAGCAATCACGACGCGCCGCGGAAACATCACACCGCGCCGCAATCGAGCGCTTGACCTCGGCACTGCACCAAGATCCACGACACGAACGAGCACGCGAAACGCTGGCGCACTTGTTCCGCGACGAGATACTCGACGCCGAGCGCACCGGTCACACCTTTGCGGAACGGTATTACGTGGAGCAGCTTCGTGCCCTGCGCTGGCGAGAACAAGACGACTTGTTGAACGACACGTCCGATCTTGAAGTCGTTACGACTCCGCATGTCGATCAGTTCGTTCTTCAACGGCTGGATACAGATCATGTCCTCGAGCGCGCCCACTCGAAGCGTGTCGTCGGGACAAACGAACGCACGACGCTCCCGCTCGGCACTTATCGGATCAGCATCGACCTTCCGGGGTACAGCCCGGTTGTTGCTCCCGTTCGCCTCCGTCGTGGATCCGACACCCGCTGGACTGTGCAGCTGCACACGCACGAGAGTCTCGGTGATCGATACATTGTGATCCCGGGCGACACGTTCATCAGCGGAGGAGATCCCGATGCAATTGGCAGTCTGAGCCTGAGCGACGTCCAGCTCGACGCGTTCGCTATGGCGTCGTTCCCGGTGACATTCGCAGAGTACGGCCAATTCCTCCGCGAGCAACCGACCGACGGGGCCGAACGTCATGCGCCGAGACTGGGACCGGGTTCGCAGCTGCAGTTCTATCGCCGAGATCAGGGCTATACCATGAACCCACGCCGAGGCTCTCTCGACCACGGGCGATGGCCGGTGTTTGGAGTGAGCTGGCACGATGCGGTCGCGTACGCGCTTTGGAAATCGGAGTGCGACGGACGAACTTACTCGCTACCGAGTGGTCACGAGTGGGAAAAGGCGGCGCGAGGCGTCGACGGCCGGCACTTCCCTTGGGGCAATCGCTTCGACGCCGGTTTGTGCAAGTGCTCCCTGAGTACCCGCACCAAGGCTCAACCGGAACCCGTCGGATCGTATCGGTACGATCGATCTCCCTACGGCGTGCGAGACTTGGCCGGAGGAATCCAAGAGTGGTGCCGCGACTGGCACAATGAGGCGGAAGGGAAACGGCTCATTAAAGGAGGCAGCTGGAACCACGGCGAAGGTCCGGCCCGCGCCGCGACGCGAACCGGACTGTCCCCCGACACCGTCCTTCCCATCGTTGGCTTTCGGTTGGTCCAGCGCCTCGAACCGTAGTCGCAACAACTACGGGCAAGCTCCCGTACTGATCGCGCACCCGAGTCCATCGATAGTCGGGTCCTCGCCGCACCCGGCGAACGGTGGCGGCAACACAGCTGAACCACCGAAGAGAACGTTGAGAATCTCGATCGCGTCGCCGATATCGAGCGCACCGTCGTCGTTCGCATCGCAGCTGTCCGAACAGGACGGCGGAGGTCCGCCCGGTGTGAACAAGAATGACAACAGTGCAATCGCGTCTGCGATGTTGAAGCCACCATCGCCATTGCAATCGCCACGTTCGAAGGTTGGGGAACTGCTCTCGGAACAAATCGACAGTTCCCACTCCTCGAGTGACCCACTGTTGCCAGCCGCGGCATCGATAAGGGTCAACGTCCACACTCCACTGATGGGATCGCCGTCGAACGACGCCAAGGCGTTGCCGACGCTCGGGCCGCGCGTCCCGAAACCGTCGTTGAAGGTGCCGTCCGTCGTGTCGTCGATCACCCGATCGACACGGGTTTGGTTCCCCCCCTCACCAGCGTAAATTTGCACCTGAGTTCCCGCCGGGGATGTGAGAAAAGCCTCGAGTTCCCCCACGAACTCGTGGTCGATGCGAAGCGTGACGTCGAGATCGCCAACGGTGCCCGGCACGCCGACCACCGTCAGGAAACTTGCCACGCCGACCGGAGTGCCGTCGGGAATCGGCTGTGCGGGCTGATCACCCACCCGCGTGGCGAAACCAACGAAGTCGTGACAGTTGCGCCCATCGACGTTCGGCAGATCGGATACAGCGGAGTACATGGTCAACTGGCCACCGGCGAAGGCGACGAGCAGTGCCGCCCCGCCAGTCGTGGGATGGACGCCCCACGCGATTGCCACGATGGGGTCGCCAAGTCCTCGAAGGGTCGTCAACACCCCGTTGCCCGACAGGTCGAAGGAGCTGACGTTGTCGATTTGCCCGGGAGTACCGTGAGCGAGCTCGAGATGTCCGGCGGGTTGTTGAAACCGTGCGTCGAGCCCGACGATCTCATCGCCGAGCGCGTCGACCTGCTGCCCTGTGAACGCGCCCGTCGCCGGATCGTGCGACGACGCGACTTGATTCAACTCGTCGAGGGCCCACAGAGTCGTACCGTCGAAGCCGAGCGAGCCGACGACACCACCGAGTGGGAGATCGATCAGTCCCAACAGGATCGCTCCCAATCCGAGCGGGTCCGTTTGGTACAAGAGCCCGTCGATCACCCAATACAAGCCCGACGGATTCGTGGTCACGCCTTGCACGACGCCGGCTGCCGGTGGACCGACCGAACCGATGGGTAACGTCAAATCGAGTGGATCGTACACCTGTAGTTCGCCGGAAGCGTCGAACACGAGCACCAACCCGTCCGGGCTGATCGCTACATCGACGACCGGCGGCAGCGCGCCGCCGACTTGGAGAGCGTTGCCGGGATGAAGTGGTTCTCGGTTAACAATGACCGCGGATGGAACAGAGCTTCCGGTGAACTGAAATCCCCGGACAGTCACGACCGAACGCCCCTCGGGAAGAAACACTGTGACCGTGCTGACTTGTCCCGCGACTACCGACCCCACCGAGCCTTCGAGTTGACCGTTGACGTCGACCTGAAGAGAATCGAAGTCACTCGGGTTGGTCCACTCGACTTCGAACAGCCCACCTCCGACAGCGGTGACCGTCAACTCTTCGACCGCGTCGAGCCCGACCGCGGGTTCGACGAACGCCTTTCCGTAGCCCGCGTCCGACGCACCGCTGATGTTCATTCCTCGGATCCGGATCGAGTGGAGCCCCGCGAGCAGCCCGAACTCTACCTGCGACACGCTGCTTGCGGGTACGTCGAACGGGGGTTGGTCGTCGATGGTGAGTTCGATCGAGTCGTACGGATTGGGGCTTGGGTTCTGCCAACTCCACGTCACCGTCGAGCCGATCACTGACGCAGTGATATCGCTAACAGATTCCAGTACTCCCACATTGGTCAAAGTTCCATCGCCAAGGGCGCGATACGGTCCGCGGAAACCGTCGACTTCGATGAGTCTATAGTCGCCAGCCTCGATACTGATCGTTTGCTGAAGCTGGGACGCTTCGTCCAACACGCTAGGGACGCCGTCGGTGACCACGCCATACGTCGTTGCGAGCGGGGAACCTCCGGTGACCTCGATCACCGTGTCGGAGACCTCGAGCACCCGCCACGGAAAGAACCCCTCGGGATCCATGGTTGTGATCGAATCGATGTCCGCGTCGACGTCCGGGGAGCCCGCCGAAAAGAAGCGCGACCAAAGCCCAGCCGCCTCGCACCGGATATGGATCGGCGGAACATCGTGACCCAGACCGTTCGGCAAGAATTGAAAGATGTCCGCCGCGGCGTGACCGTACGTCAGTAGTGCCGCGCTATCACGAGTGACGGAGTACCAGCCGATCGTCCCGGTCCCTGTGGGTAGACCCCAGCCGCCGAGATTCAGAGAGAGTGCGTCGAGATTGTCGTTGGCGGCGTCTAGTCCGAGGAAACTTGCAGTTCGCCAACGCGAGATCACGCCGGTCGTGCTGAGTTGCAAGATGTCGGCCGGGGAGATGGACGCCCCGCTGGCCACCGACGCGTGCGACGCAAACGTATCGATCGAGAAGTAGATGTCATACTCCGCGCGATGCTTGTTCAGATCGAACCCGGAGACATTGGACACCGACGGCGCCACCCCCTTCGGTCGACCGTACGTCCCGGTCAGCCCCAGTGACTTTGGCCGTTCGTCGATTCCCTGAGGGGGTACTGGCGAATCGCTGTTGTCGTCGAACACTTTGCGGTGGGTGCTTACGATTCGCGTCAGAACTTGTCGATCCTTGATCTGAAAGAAGTCAGATTCCGCTTCGGAAGTGGGCTCGTACCACAAAGGAGTCTTGGCCACCGCGCGACTCGCACCTGCGGACGTCAGGGATATTCCGAAGACGTGATAGGTGTGGTTGTTCATTCCGCCGATGTCGTGCCCATAGCTGAAGGCGTCAACGCGCACGCTCCAGCCCAACGCGTTGAGGGCGTCGGCTAGCCTGGTCGAGGCGACTACCGCTGAGATCTGCGTGCTCTCAGCACTGAAGATTGTGTTGGGATCTTCCGCAGACAACTCTGGGTTGTTGGCGAAGGCAGTCTCGTCGAGCACGAACGAATAGTACTGTTCCGCGACGAGCGTCGACGGTCGCGCGAGAGTCACGATCACGGCGAGACACGCGGAGCCGAGAACGGATGAAACGAACTGCATCGCAACCGACCTTTCTGGGAGCACTATTACCCCCTTGTCGTTGCGGCGACGTTTCGGACAAGAATATTCGCAAAGATGACAGCCGCACGAGCGAGGAGAGCCACCCCACCTTACCGTTCGCGGATTCCACCCGAAAGCGCGCGCCCCGCCCGCGGCGGTAGCACCGCCCTCGAAAACGGGTTATGGTTCCGCCCGCGGAGAAAAAATTCGTCACACTCGAGATCCCGGAGTTCCTGATGGCCGCCCAATCGACCTGCACGCCCCGTCGGTCAACGTCCGGAAGTACGAAGCGCATTCGCTCTTCCCGCTCCAGCCGCTGGAGAGCGATTCTCTTGATCCTCGTTCACGTGGCGATCGCGATTCACCTCGCGCACTGGTGGACGGCCGGGGAGACCCTTTCTCCGGTAGAGCCGTCCGAATCGATGGAGACGCTGAGGACCGGGGTCATCAACGCCGGATTTGTATTCTTCGCGCTCATGATCGCTAGCACGTTGGTCGTGGGGCGGTTCTTCTGCGGGTGGGCGTGCCACATGGTCGCCCTGCAAGATCTCTGCGGCTGGATGCTCAAGCGCGTCGGCGTGCGCCCCAAGGTCTTCCGAACGCGGACCCTGATCGCGGTCCCGTTCTTGGTCAGTTTTTATATGTTCGCGTATCCGTCACTCTACGCCTGGATCAACGGCTGGGTAGAGTCGTGGGCCCCAACTTTCCACGCCGCGTGGGGACAGGCGCCGACCATTACCGAATGGCAGCTGCACCTGACCAAGGTAGATTTTTGGGAGACGTTTCCGGGGCCGGTCATCGGAATTGTGACCATCCTCGTGGCTAGTTTCGGCGTGGTGTATTTTCTCGGCGCTAAAGGCTTCTGCACCTACGGCTGTCCCTACGGAGCGGTGTTCGCGGTCTCGGATCGATTCTCGCCGGGCAAGATTGTGGCGAACCTCGACGCGTGCCATCAATGCGGACATTGCACCGCGACCTGCACCTCAAACGTCGCCGTCCACAAAGAGATCCAAGTCTACGGAAAAGTCGTCGATCGCGGCTGTATGAAGTGTCTCGATTGTGTGAGTGTTTGTCCCAACGGAGCGCTCTCGTTCGGGTTCACGAAGCCCCAGGTGATCACCAAGAAACGAGAAGGAAAGAAAGCGCCGCAGAAACGGTACGACGTCAGCGCGTTCGGTGAGTTGGCTCTGTGGGTCACCGCGTTGCTCCTGTTCTTCTCGATGCGAGGCGCGTACGGGTTCTTTCCCCTGCTGCTCGCTCTGGGGTTGGCTGCAATTTTTACCTTCGTCTTCTGGAAAGCGTGGCACCTGTTGAGGGCTCGCCACGTGACGTTCCACGGTACGCCGCTCAAGACCGGCGGGCGACTGCGACGAAAAGGAGTGCTCTGGATCGGGGTTTCCGTCGTCGCTCTAGCCGTGACCGTGCACACGTACTGGATTCAGTTCGAACACTTCCGGGCACGTGACCTGTCGAGGGAAATCGGGCTCGAGGTCAGCTTGGGAACTCCTGAGGAAGAACTCGCGGAGTTGGTGTCCCGGACCCGTCGCCACTATGAATCGGTTCGTGGATTCTGGCGCGGCGGTTTCGGCCTCTTGCACAACCCACAAGTCGATCTCGAACTCGCGTGGCTCGCCCTACGGTCGGGCGATCGGGCCGCAGCGACGGCCGCGCTCGACGCCGCGGAGCCAGCGGTCCGAGGTCGAGAAGGCGAGATATTGCAACTCGCGCGGCTGCACGGACGACTCGGTAACCTCCAAAACGCGGAGATGATTCTGCGCGATGCGTGGCGGAAGAACCCAACGTACTTGCAGGTTCTGGCCGAACTGAGAACGTTGCTCGTCTCGTCCCGACGTGTCCCGGCAGCCCGTGTGTTGTACGAGGAGCATCTCGCCGAGCACCCGGATGACTTCGCCACGCGACTCGACTACGCGATGCAGGTGTTGACCCAACAACAAATCAGCGACCCGACCAAGCTCGAGGCCGCTCAAGCCGAACTCAAGGCGGAGTTGGTACGTGCCGAACAGGACCTGGTCGCGGAGATCGAGCGACACCCTACCCGGACACACTTGCGGGCCAGTTTGGCCAACCTGATTCATGTGCGGCAGAACCGGTACGACGAAGCGAAGGAGCAGTTCCAACTCGCGCTAGAGGTGCGTCCCGATGCGCCCGACCTGCACAACGACTACGCCGTTAGCCTCATCCTGGCCGGGGAGCCCGATGCCGCTATCGTCGAGTTGGAGAAGTACGCAGAGCTGGCCCCTCGTAATCCGGAGCCGGCTGAGCGACTCGCACAGTTGCACGAGCAACTCGGCAAGAGTGAGGGCGCTGAACGCTGGCGAGCGGAAGCCGTAGAACGGCGCGAGGCCAGCCGCGCCCTCTGGAACGGCTCACGAGGTATGCGCTGGGCGCAGTGGTTTGTCGATCGACAGTAGTCCGACGCGTAAGAACGAAACCTAAACCGCGGCCTGATCCCCCACCAGCGCCGAGCCCACCAACGCCGCTCGCGTGGCGTTGACGATGAGATCGATCTCGTCACTGGTGATGGCGAAGTGAGGGGTATAGCGCAACGAGTTCTCTCCGCCGTGAATCACACTGACGCCGAGCATGCGCATCGACTCCTCAACACTGCCGGCCCCGTACGCCTTGAACCCGTCAGCGAGTTCGCAGCTGAACAGGAGGCCGGTACCTTGAACTCCAGTGATCGCACCGCCGAGTTCCTGGCCGAGGGCGCCTAGTTTGTCGAGGAACTCCTGCCCCTTCTCGCGGATGTTTGCGCGAATCTCGGGGGTCACCGCCTCGAGGACCGCGAGGGCAACGTCCATGGCGCGTGGGTTCGTGGTCATCGTGTTCCCGAAGATGCCCTTGCGATAGAGCCGCGCCGCGCGCTCCGTCAACGCGACCACGGACAACGGGTATTGACCGGCGTTGAGCGCTTTTGAGTAGGTCTCGAAGTCGGGCGCTTCGACCCCTTCGAATCCAGGGTAATCAACGATCGAGAGACAGCCGTGTGTTCTCAATCCCGCCTGGATCGAGTCGACAAGGAACAGGCTGCCGTGCTCTTTGGTCAAGGTGCGTGCGACATCGTAGAACTCGCGAGTCACGGAGAGACCCGGGTTGCCCTCGCCCATGACCGGTTCCATGAAGAACGCTTCGAGGAACACCCCTTCGCGGTCGGCGCGGTCGTACGCTTCCCGAAGCCCTTCGACGTCATTCGGCGCGACGGTCCAGAGTGAGACTCCGGAAAAACTAGCCAGATATTTCTCGTAAACAGGTCGCGAGGAGTCCGAGAATCGCGCTGGTCGATCTGTTCGCCCGTGGAAACCTCCGACGAGCGCAAGTTTGCGGACGGTCTTCCCGGCGTGGATTCCGCCGCGCTCGGTCATGTGCCGCGCGTTCACATCTGAAATTCGGGCGCACACCGACACCGATTCCGAGCCGCTGTTCATGAAGATGAACTTTGCGAACGGACACTCTCCGCCGCCGATGTCTGCACGTAGGGCTCGGGTCAAACGCAATTGGTTGAAGCTCGGAGTCATGACATTGGCCATGACTTGCTTACGATTCATCGCCTCGAGGACCGCCGCCGGTGCGTGCCCCAAACCGAGCATGCCGTATCCTCCGGAGTCGTGAACGACCGCCCCGCACGTCGTCACGATCCACGGGCCCCGAGCCGCGAGAGGAATGAACGGATTGATCGCGTCGTCCGCGTAGAAGTTGACCACGTCGCCTTGGATCGCGTCGATCTGCGCAACCTCGTCGAGTTGCAGGATGTCTTCGAACTCAGATCCGAGCTGTTGGCGAGCGATGACCGCGTCATCAATGGCTTCGCCTAGCTTGGGGTCGAGCGCGAGGAATCGTCGCACGGTGTCGAGATCGAGGCCCGCGGTTTTGGCGGGACCGGAGGCTTGACGAAGCTCTTCGAGAGCGTGGATTGGATCCATGGCTAAAAGTCTGTTCTCGTCGGAGTTGAGACTGAGCGGGTCGAAGCCGTCAGCCCGGGGGTTCGTGGTGCAACCGATATTCTAGTATAGAGCACCGGCGCGTGGTAGTCGGGCAGCTCGTCGCAAGGGATTGCGATAACTCAACTTCCGGTTCACTGAGACGGCCAACCGCCAAGTGCGGTAGGATCGAACCCCTCGGTGTGAAATCAAACGATCAATCTCGGCCGGCGTACTCCTGCCGCTACGGCTCCCATCAACCCGCCCAGTCCTTGGTTCGATCCAAGGCTCCCGCAACGGTAAAGCTTTCCCGGAAGGAACGCATACATGCTCCGGTATCTGTGTGCCATCGTTCTCGCGCTCGGCTTCTGCGAGGCGACGGACGCTCAACAGTTTGCTCACTCTACGGCACTCCACTTTCCGCCCGCGTTCAACGAATACACGAACCAACTCGCCATCGAAGATATCGACAACGATGGTGATCTCGATATCGTGTTTGCCAATGGCAGCGGATTCTTCTCGGCGTCTCAGATGCAACGACTGCGCATCTACATCAACGACGGAACCGGGGTCTTCACCGAAGAGTCCAGCACCCGCGTTGGCAGCCATACCAGCTACGCCCGCGACGTCGAGTTCGGGGACATCGATGGCGACGGTGACTACGACATGATCGTCGCCAACGACTTCAATAGCCCAGCCGACCTCTTCATCAATGACGGCAACGGCTTCTTCACCGACGTTTCGGCCACTCAGATTCCACAGTTGTCACTGTCGAGCTCGCATGCGGCGTTCGGTGACGTGGACAACGACGGCGACCTCGACCTGTGGCTGACCAAAGGCGGATCGTCTCGTTTCGGCTCCGGCCAAGCGCAGCTCTGGGAAAACGACGGGACCGGCTTTTTTACGAACGTCACGACGACGCAGGTTCCTCAACAGCTCATCGACTCCCCGATGGACGCACTCTTCGGTGACCTCGACGGTGATTTCGATCTGGACATGATCGAAGGACACCGAGACGTTCAATCGAAGCTCTACATCAACGGCGGCGACGGTACCTTCACTGACGAGACCTCTGGAAACTTGCCGCAAGACGACAATACCTACTCGTGGGACCTCGGAGACCTCGACAACGACGGTGACCTCGATCTGCTCGGCGTCAACTCCAACCCCTCGAATGCGCGAGAAGTGCTGTGGATCAACAACGGAAGCGCTAGCTTCACGAACATGACCACAACGTACTTGCCCAACTCGAGCAACCCGTCGGTCGATGACAACGACTCGAAGTTCTTCGACGTCGATAACGACGGCGACCTCGATTTCGTGATCGGCTCGCTCGGCTCGACCGAGCGAATCTGCGTCTTCAATGGATCGCAGTTCATCTGGAATTCGGGTCTGATCTCGTCGATCGGCGATTCGACCATGGACATCGAAGTCGGTGACATGAACGGCGACGGGACGCTCGATATCGTGACCGGACAGGGTGAGAGCGGCAGTTTCGCGAACCGGATCTACATCAACAGCGGTCCGGCCGACACGATCGCTCCGAACTTCCCGGCTATGGAGCAGCTCGCCGACACCGAAGACACCGTGGGACCGTACGTCGTGCGAGTGAAGATTCGCGACGGCATGACATCGGACCACAACTTCTTCATGCAAGAGCGTGCGATGGTCGTCACGGTCGACGGCGGAACTCCCACCGACATTCCGCTGATCTGGTCCGGGGGCGACGTCTATCGTGCGGAGATCCCGGGGCAGCCCGGCGGGAGCACGGTAGAATACGCCGCTCGTTCTACCGACTGGGCTGGAAACACCGGAACGTCCGCGCCGCTCAGTTTTGAAGTGATTGCTCTGGAGTTCTTCACCCGCGGAGATTGCAACGACGACGGAGACTTCAACATTGCAGATGCGGTCGCCCTCCTCTCTGGCCTGTTCGACGGGCTGGGCTTCTCGACTGAATGTGCAGACGCGTGCGACTCCAATGACGACGGGATTCTCGACATTGCCGATCCAGTCGCGACGTTGAGCACCTTGTTCTCGGGAGCAGCGCCGCTGCCGGATCCGCACGCCGTCTGTGGCGTAGATCCGACCGACGGCGACGGTCTCGACTGTCCAACGAGCGTCTGTCCCTGATTCACGCCGAACGAGACAACGAAAAAGCGGGATCGAGTCTGTCGGACTCGATCCCGCTTTTCTTGTTTCCAGTGGTCGACGATCGCTGTCGCCTCCTCCTCGGTTACTCCTCGAGGAGCAACTCGAGTTCGCTCACGTGTTCCGATTCCAGAGCAACTTGCGCTCGGGCGAACTCTTCCAGGACCACATTGCCTTCCTTCTCGACTTTCTCGAGAAGCTCCCGGTATGCCTCCAGCGCCGCTCGTTCGACGGTCACTGCGGTACGCAGCGCTTCTTGGGCGGTCGTCTTCTCCGCCGGTAGCTCGAGCTTGATTTCGATCTTGGGCGCTTCGCCCAACTGAAGAATCTTCTCGGCCAACATGCCGGCGTGCTCGACAGTCTCCTTCATGTTCTCCATGAGGATGTCTTTGACCAACAGTCGGTCCATTCCCCGTACCGTCATGGCCAAGTGGAAGTACCGGAGGCTCGCTTCGAGTTCTTCGGCCAAGAGGCCGTTCAGTCGTTCGATGTTTTCTTCGTGGCTCATGTTGTTTCCGTGACTCTTGCTAGTTGCCTCTAACGGTTGCATGCGGATCGGGAAGGTCAAGAGAGCGACCGACGGTCAATTCGAATCGTCGTGTCCTTCTGGCTCACGGAGCTCCAGGGATTCGATGTCTTTCGACGGAAACTCAGCGGGGTCGTGCTCTTTCCAGCCGTCGAACTTCTCCAGGGCGGCGACGAATGCACGTGCTTCCGAGGCTCCCGACTGAAGAAACGACAAGAGGCGACTTACCCGATCGGCGGTTTCGTTCGATACGAGGTGCTCGATCTTGCACGTATCGACGTCGGCCTGGCGAGCGTCCACCCCGAGGAGATCGACGAACATGGTGTGCATGACGCGCTTCTTGACGGAAATGCCCGAAGCGATCTGTGCTCCCTCCTCGGAAAGTCCCAAGAAGCGGCGGTCGTCCTCGATCACCAGCCCTCGTTGTTTAAGCCCTTTGAGGGTGACCGACGCACTACCCCGAGTGATCTCGAGCAAGCGCGCGACGTCACTAACTCGCGCGTAGCCCCGATCCTCGAGCAGCTCGGCGATGGCGACCAAGTGGTGCGCGGCCGAGTGCGTGATCGGATTCTGCTCGAATTCCTTCCAGGTCTCCATTCAGCAACTCCCAATGAGTAAGACGCCGCCGACGTGTGGTTCAAGCCGGAAGTTTACACCAACCGCGGAAACGTCAAAAGGGAGACGTGCGCCGTTGTCGACTCCACCAGTCGAATTCGACCCGTCCAAGGTATCGGTCCGCGTGTTTGATGCAGTGAGAACTCAAGAGTAACCATACCGCGGCATGCAATCCTGCCACCGCGCCAACCTCAGCCGCGTGAAACCCGCCCCAGTTCGCCGTCCAGAGCGGCATGAACGCGTCGTAGAAAAACGCCACCGGTGAGACGAAGCGCGCCAGCCACAAGATTCCCGAGAACTGCGGACCGATGACGAGAGGTACGACGCAAATGCCGAAAATAATGAGCAGCGCAATGACGCTGGCCCGATTGGCTTGTCTGACTCGCAACCCTACGAACACCGCCAGCCAGCAAAGCATTCCGAGATCAACCACCAGCCCCACCGCTAGCGCCCCGTAGAAGAGCGCAGGAGGCGGTTGCACCAAGAGAGTGCTCATCGAGAAGGCGAAAAGGCAAACCAGCACGACCAGTAGCAAGGTCCATTGGAACCTCTGCACACCGATCATTTTGTCGCGAAGGATCTCACGGCCCGTCAAAGGCGTCGTCATGAGGACTTCGAACGTCTTGTCGACTCGTTCGTTCGAGATTGCGCCCACAGTTCCCGCCACGGAAATGAGCAGCCCTCCGAGCCAAAGTCCCGACAGCAGCAGCAGCGCAAACCGATCCCAATAGGTGATGTTGCCGGCTAGCCTCGCCCCCAACAGGGCGAGAACCGCGACGATTCCGACGAAGACCGCCGCAAACCGCGGACGTCCGATCCAGCGGCGATGGCGTTCTCGCCATGCAATGGGCCGAGACACTGGCAACTTCCCGGCGGCGATTGAGCGGAGTACCCGTTCGACGACCGGCTCAGGCGCCGCCAAGGTTTCCGTGTCAGCGAGCCCGCGCAGTCGGCGGATCGCGTCCCACAAGAAGATCGCGCTGATCGCGAAAGCGGTGACAACCAGAATCGCGGTCGAGGCCGCTCCCCCGCCTACGATGTCGAACTCCCACACCGCCGCCGGTGGAGACAACGCGAGCCACCAGTGCGCTTGCCCGGGTAACAGCGACGTCAGGCCGAGTGCGGTGACCGTGAGCGCCGCGATGACTCCGATCGTAGCGCCGAACGCCCCTTCCGCCGTATCGAGGATAGCGGACATGTCGAGCGAAATGGCCGAGACGAGAATGGCGGTGACCACCAACGCAGTCGCCGCGTGACAGAGCTTGGCGAGCGCGACACCTCCGAACGTGTACGTCAAAAGCAACACGGGGAGCGCGATCGCCAGATTGCAGAGCACGGGGATGAGGCGTCCCACGAATTTCTCGATCACGATGGATCCCGGGCCGAGCGTCGTGAGCCGGAGCAGGTCCAAGCTCCCTGTCTTCCGCTCCGAATTCACGGCTCCGCTCGAGAACGCAGGTACGACGAACACGACGTACGCGAAGAGGATGCCGACGAGCGGCGTGTAGAGACGCAATCCTTGACCGAGAGCGGTCAAGGCGTCGCCACCGGCGCCGACGACATCTGCATAGATCGTGTAGAAGGTACCCATCAAGATCAACGCGTACCCGAGGCGGACGTGATAGGTCCGCTTGCGCGACGCTTGCTCCTCGAGTTCCTTTCCCACTAGCGGAAGAGAGAACCTCACCAGGACCCCTTCCGACGGGCGGCTTTCGACGGGGGGCGCACAGTCATGCCGTGGTTCCCTTGGTCAGACGCATGAACGCTGTTTCCATGTCGATGGCTTCGGGTTGGAACATTCGCACGCGCGCTCCGGTTCCCTGTATCTTCAAGAGCAACTCGTCGACGTCGGATTGCGAGTCGTCTATATGAAATTCGAGTCGCTCACCGTTCTGGTCGATCTTGGACACGCCTGCGATCGACCGCAGTTGTAGCATCGTCTCGTCGCTCGTCTCTGACAGCTGGACGTGCACGATTCTTTGCACGCCCACGGAACGTATCAACTCTTCGACTGGCCCTTCGGCGACCATCTCCCCCGCCTCGATGATCCCCACCCGAGTGCAGAGTTGCGCTAGCTCATGAAGGATGTGGCTCGAGATCAGAATGGTCTTCCCCATGTCGCGAAGTACTTTGAGGAACTCTCGAAACTCAATTCGCGCGCGTGGGTCCAACCCACTGGCGGGCTCGTCGAGTAGGAGAAAGTCTGGATCATGAATCAGGGCGCGTGCCAGACTGAGCCGTTGTCGCATTCCGCGGGATAGTCCTTGGATCGGCGAGTCCCGCTTCTCTTCGAGGTCGGTGAGACTTAGCAGATCGTCGATCAGTCCCGCACGACGATTGACGGGAATACGGTACGCGGCGGCAAAGAAGTACATGTACTCGTACGCGGTAAGATCGTCGTAGACACCGAAGGAGTCCGGGACGTAGCCAATTCGGCTGCGAATCATCTTTGGCGCGTGGGCGAGATCGAGTCCCCCGATGCGAACGGTCCCCCGATCCGGTCGGAGGAGAGTTGCGAGGACTTTGATAGTCGTCGTCTTGCCCGCACCGTTGGGCCCGATAAAGCCGAACACCTCACCGCGGGGGATTTCGAACGAAATACCCTTCACAGCCACAAAGCTTCCGTACGTCACGCGAAGCCGTTGCACTTGTACGAAGCTCATTCACTCACCCTACGAACCATGCAGCGAACCACGAGAAGATCGTCGCCCAGTGTCGAATGGACTTCTAGGTGCAGAGCGTTACGCGACGCGGTGATCGGGAGATCGTCGGTGTGCCCGCCGCCACTCGGTGAGGCGACTCTGAACCTGGCTAGTTTGGCGGGGAAGACGCTGTGCTCACGGTCATCGCTTGCCGCAAGCTCTTGCATGTACGCACCAGCCTCGGGAATCCGAAGAGGGAACACTTGCAGCTTCGCCCCGGCGGCGCTGTGACTGAAGCGACCGGTGACGCTGGCCATGGAGAACTGTGCCCCGATTCGCGTCATGAGTTGCGAACGAAGCGCGGTTCGCTCGCTCTCACTCGGTCCCACTGCGAGGAGTTTCTCGGCATCGTCCCGGAGGGCGTCGAAGTTGAGATCGAGCTGTTGCAACGCTTCTACCCACTGCGGCGCCGGGCTGCCTGGGATCCACAATCGGCGATTGACCACCGCCGACCACATGGGAATCGTCTGGCGCGTGGTGTAGTCCAGTGGGTACGAGCCTTGATACTCGATCGGAGCGATAGGATTTTCGGCGCGGCGTTGACCGGATTGGAAGCGCTGAGGGTCAATGGTTGAGTAGATTTCACCTTGGAGTTCGTGTTCGACGACGGTGTTCCGGGCGAGGACCGACAGCTCGAATTGGTTCGCGCGCAGCACTTCACCGTCGGACGCGACGTCGACGACGAAAAGCCGCCTCTGACTCGACCCACTCCCGAAGTACGACTGCGTCAAGAGCACGATGGCGACCGCGAAGCAGATGGTGACCGACGGCAACCAGATCCATGTCCACCGTCTGCGTCGCAGTCGTCCGAAGAGTCGCCAGTCAACCGGCCCGATCAACAAGAGGTACGCCACCGCCAGTGCGACGAGCAGACGCGTCGGAAGCATCTCGAAGCGCCTCGGCTTGAGAAGCTCGAGCAACAGGCCCATGTCGGGCTGGAACAAGAAATCGCGACGCGCCTTCATCTCGCCGAACCGACCGACCGATACACGACCCAGCGTCCGACTGGGCACCCGCCAAAGGTCGCGTCCGGTTCGTGTCCATAGCGTATGGGTCTCGGGAGGACGGGCCAACGGGTAGATAGCGGCAATTCCAAGCCCAGAGTTCAATACCGGGATCTCCGGTAGTGGGTCTGTTCGAACTATCTCGAGCTTGTTCTTACCCACGAACTGCGCGCGCCAACTCTTGCCGGATCGTCGAAACAAGTTTTCGAAAAAATCGAGGTGGTGTTGCCGTAAGTTGGTGGTCGGAACCAAGCCGACCGCCCCCCCACTGTCGACCCATTGCTGAAGAGCTGTCAACTGCGGCTCTGCCAGTTCGCGAAAGGCGTCACCGGTGACGAGAACGACGTCGAACGAGAGCAGCCCCAACGGATGATGAGGAAACGAGTCAGCCTCTCGTGAATGCACTTCAGTCCGAAACTCGGCCTCGCTGTATAGGCTCGACGAGAACTTCCACAAATCGGCCGCGCGCTTGTAACGTGGAATCTGAGCCGTGGTACAGAACCAACCCACCGTGAGAGTTCGGGTCGGACTGATCTTTTGCACGTCGGCGAACGCACCCAGCGAGATCATGTTGCCGTCCGGTAGTTCCCAACCAACGGTCAAGCGAGGCGAAGCAACGAGAGGGAAGGTCAATGGCGGGAAGGTAACGGCTACGGTTTGTTCACCACGCCCGAGTACGAGCGGACGACTGCGAACCGTTGGATAGTGCGTGCTGCCGTCGTCGAAACGAAACACCAGTCGCCCCCGGGCGGCGTCGGTTCCCATCGAGCCGACGGTGAAGCTCCAAACCGAAGGAGCCTCGTGTCGGACCACTTCTTCGGGTTTGATCAGGCGTAACGTGAGGCTGGTTGAATCGGAAACTCGGGCGACGAGTTGGTGATCGGACGGGACGGTCTCGGACGAGTCGAACTTGACCCCCCCGGGATTGGACCGCTCGCTTTCGTCAGGCGGCGCACCCGTGTCGGCCGGTGATGGGGGTGGAAATGTCTGCCCACCGCTTGCTGGTGCACCAGCCGGCCGTAGCAGGCCTTGCTGCGCCAACGCTAGGAGGGAGCAAGGACTGCCGACCACCACGAGTATCAACGAGACCACGAGAAGACGAACCGGCACGCGTGTACCTCTCGGCATAATGACCGACCTGTGGAACGAGTCAGTGGCTCATCTCCGTCCGCCCAGCGTACCCGGGACAGAAGCCGAAAGGAAATTCCCTTGCAGAGGTTTCTGTCAGCGATTGAATGACCCAATCCTCGACTCAGGCGACTGCGGCGGTCTCGGCTGCTCGGTCCGTTCCCCCGGCGATTCCGGGAGAGTCGATTCCCCCCGAGCTTCAACCGGGCGCCAGAGCACGGCACGCCGACCGCGGCCGCGCCATTGAGGAGGAGTGCGTAATGCGAGTGGGCGTACTAAAGGAAACGTATCCGGGTGAGCGGCGAGTGGCATTGGTGCCCGCCGCACTATCGAGCCTGGTCCGGATCGGTGCCGATATCATCGTCGAGCGCGGCGCCGGTACGTCTGCCGGCTTTCTGGATCGCGACTACGAAGAGAAGGGCGCAAAACTCGTCGACCGCGCCGGCATCTTTGCCGGGGCCGATGTCATTTTGCAGGTCCGATCATACGGCGCGAATCAAGACGCGGGCGCTGCGGATCTCGAGCATTTGAGTTCCAAGCACTACGTTATTGGCGCGGCCGACCCACTTGGGGAAGCCGAAGCTCAGCAAAAACTCGCGGCGACCGGCGCAACCTCGTTCGCCCTCGAGTTGATTCCGCGGATCACTCGAGCGCAGTCGATGGACGTTCTATCGTCCATGGCGACCATCGCCGGCTACAAGGCGGTGCTCATTGCCGCCAACAGCCTTCCCAAAATGTTCCCGATGATGATGACCGCGGCCGGCACCTTGACGCCGGCGCGCGTGTTCGTGATCGGTTGCGGGGTGGCTGGGTTGCAAGCGTGTGCAACTGCCAAGCGTCTCGGCGCGGTGGTCGAAGCGTACGACGTCCGCCCGGCCGTAAAGGAGCAAGTGCAGTCGGTCGGGGCAAAGTTCATCGAACTGGACCTCGACACGGCTGAGGCTGAAGACGCAGGTGGCTACGCCAAGGAACAAGGCGAAGACTTCCTCCGTCGACAACGTGAGCAGATGGGCAAGGTCGTCGCGGAAAACGACGTGATCATTACCACCGCTGCTATTCCCGGACGACAGTCGCCGGTACTGGTCACCGCGGAGATGGTCCGTGGTATGAAACCCGGCTCGGTGATTGTCGACCTCGCCTCGGAACGCGGAGGAAACTGCGAAGGAACCGTGCACGGCCAAACTGTCGAAACGGACGGTGTCGTGATCATCGGACCCGAAAACATTCCTAGTTCGATCCCTAATCACGCCAGCCAAATGTTCGCACGAAACACGGCAACGTTTCTCGCTGCTCTCGTCGAAGACGGAGAGATCTCCCTCAACATGGATGACGAGGTCGTCACCGAGACGCTCGTCACGCGAAACAGTGAAGTCGTGCATCCCCGGGTGCGCGAGATTCTCGGACTGACGCCTTCCCCGGCCTCGATTGGAAGCGACTGATGGACGCCGTTCAACTCACGACTCTTCTGACAATCTTCGTCTTGGCGATCTTCGTCGGTTTCGAAATCATCACCAAGGTTCCCCCGACCTTGCACACCCCACTCATGTCGGGATCGAACGCGATCTCCGGCATCACTATGACCGGTGCCGTCATCGCGCTGTCTTACGATGGCGGAACGCTCGGCAAAGTTCTGGGACTGATTGCGCTCGTGTTCGCGACCGTCAACGTCGTGGGTGGTTTCTTGGTGACCCATCGCATGCTTGCGATGTTCAAACGGCGAGACTAAGGGGGAGACCGTGTTCGTGCTTGCTCTAATGCAACCCGCGTCGGGGACTCCCACCTGGGTCGCGCTTTCTTATCTTGCCGCTTCCGTCTTGTTCATCCTCGGCCTCAAGGGGCTGACGCACCCTAGAACCGCAGTGCGAGGAAACCTGCTCGGCGCCCTCGGAATGCTGGTCGCGATCGTCGTGACCCTCGTCCATCAGCAAGTCCTCTCGAATGCGTGGGTCCTCGGCGGAATGTCGTTCGGCGCGGTCGTCGGCCTAGTCTTGGCGCTCAAGATACAGATGACCGCCATGCCGCAGTTGGTCGCAGCCTTCAACGGCCTCGGTGGTGGAGCCTCTGCCTTCGTGGCGGGCCATGCGCTGTACGAGCCGCCATCCGACGCAGCGATGCCGTTTTTCGTGGCGACGTTCGTTTCGACGCTGATCGGGGCCGTCACCCTCTCCGGGAGTCTGGTCGCGTTTGCGAAGCTGCAAGAGATCATGTCTGGTCAGGCCATTCGCTTTCCCGGCCAAGGAATCCTCAACGCTATGCTGGCGATCGTTTGCCTGGCAGCGGGCGTGTTCCTGACGCAGGGTACTGATCACGCGATGGCGGTGTACTGGATGCTGTTCGGGCTAGCGTTACTGCTCGGAGTACTCGTCGTCATTCCCATCGGCGGTGCAGACATGCCGGTGGTCATTTCACTCTTGAACTCCTACTCCGGCATCGCCGCCGCGGCGACCGGGTTCGTTATCAACAACCAGGTGTTGATCGTCTCGGGCTCCCTGGTCGGCGCGTCCGGAATCATTCTGACGAATATCATGTGCAAGGCGATGAA
>JAJFFE010000203.1 GCA_021776775.1 Planctomycetota bacterium
AAGGGGGGGACCGGTAGGGCGAACGTGACTTCCACCGTGTCCAGCGAGGTGGCGCGAATGGTGGAATGACCGGTAGGGGAGACGTCGAGGACTTGTTGCACGAGTCCAGGGTTTGCCTGCGCCAGGGAGCGACCGATCCACGGCTTGGCGAGCCGGATGTCGTTGGCCGCGATGCAACCATCGCTATCGAGGTCTGCGCGGGGCTCGAACGCGGGATCACCGCTGCACGATCCGATGCTCTGTCGCGCCGCGATCAGGTCATCCACGGTGACTTCTCCGTCCCCGTCGATATCCCCGGGAAGTGCATCGAAGGTCAAGATGGCGTCTCCACCGGGGAATCCGTTCCCGGAGGGAAAGCTCGGTGGATCACCGATCACATCTCCGTCGAGCGGCAGGCCGGTCGAGTTCGTCACCCCGGTCGCATCGATCCAAAGAAGTATGCGGTGTCCGAGCGCGTCGTCGGGGAGACGGACGACTCTACTGTTCGACGTCACTCCGACCGTCACCAACGTCGGAAGCTCTCCACGAGTCGGGGACCACGCGCGAATGGCGTCCGCGTCGACCGAGACCGGCTCGCTGAACTCGAGGGTGGTGGAGACCCGCGCGCCGACTCCCGACGGTAGCGAGAGAAGCCACTCGGCATTGATCAGAAGCGGGCCTGATTGAGCCAACAGCGCTGTCGGGCTCAGAGCGAGAATGACAACAAGAATGGCGCGAACCGCGGTGTGACGCATGAGGAGCTCCCGTGGGTAGGTGAGAAAGTCGAGCGAGATAGCTCGCATCATTCAGCCGAGAACCAGCGCGGGAGCGGGTCACGGGAAACTGAGAAAAGATGCCGTCGAGTCATAATGGATATTGGGAGCGCGTCTTCTGGGTGGTCGATCACACGCGGCAGGTGGTTCACGATTAGCCGGCGTCGGGCTGCGGCGCTGCGGGAGGAGGGAGAGATCGCTAGAACTCAGGGGTGGGTGGGGTCGGCAGGGTCGGGGAGGGTCGACGAGGGGTACGAGCTGACGCTTTCGCCAAGCGAGCACTTGGTTAGCAACACTCGGTTGCAGCGAAGGGTGTTTCGAGTCGTTACAAGTTTCGACAGTCGGTCTCTTGGGGCCTCGGGCGCCTTCGCGGTACTGTCCCGAGCCCATTGCTGGGATTGACAACGCGCCTGTGGCGACGACCGGTTACCAGACTGGACTCGGGTTGACGTGGCTAAAAGCGAAACGTAAATGCACACTGTCGAAGTGTTTCTCCCGCCTTTGGTGGCTCGGATTCTGAGAGGTCTCACCGGAATGTCTCGCTGGAACGAACAGCTGACCGAGTCGACCCCATCAAAACTAGCCCAGCCGTCCAGCCCACGTGATCCTCTCTCGAGACTGCAATACGGAGGCCTCCTCTTACTGCTGCTTTCCTTGACCAGCCTGGTGACTGCCCAAGACGAAGCGTCTGCCGGTGACTCCGCGTCCCCGCCTACTGTGGACTCCGATCTGGAAGACGATTTGGAGGATGATCTGGAAGACGGGGCGGACGTGATCGTCGTCACCGCCACTCGGCTTTTCGATCCTCCGTTCAAGCAGCCGTACGCCTTCTATCGCTTTGATCGTGACGAACTCGATCAGTCTGTTGGCCGTAGCGCGCTCGATCGCATGAACTACGGACCCGGCGTGTTCATTCAGCGCACGGCTCCTAACCAGGCGAGTCCGTTCATTCGGGGGCTCACCGGTGAGCAAACCCTGCTCATGATCGACGGGGTGCGTTTCAATCATGCGTTCATGCGACCGGGTCCCAATCAGTACTCGGCAATGATTCCGGATTCGAGTCTTCAGTCTCTCGATGTCATCCTGGGACCATCGTCCGTGGTGAACGGGTCGGATGGTCTCACCGGTGCGCTTGACTTCAACCTCGCGGATGCCGGTCGCGGTGTCGACAAGGCGTTCTCGCCGTGGGCCCGTTCACGAGTCGATTCCGCGAACGGGGCTACCATTCAGGGTGGCTTCGACGGCGTGTTTCGTGACTGGGCGTTCTCGGTCGAAGTCGACGGACGAGACTATCACGACCGGGTCGGGGGAAAGGATTTCGAGAACCACGTGTTCGGAGTGAACACGAACACGCATGACGAGATCCCCAACACTGCCTACGAACAGATCTCCGGCGGGGTGCGGTTGGCCTACTCTGGAATCGCGGATCACGTCCTCGAGATCAAGTCAGGGTACACGGAGCAGACAGACTCGCCACGGCCGGATGGATACCCTGAGAACACCGGGAGTTCGTCGCGAATCTCTCGTCGATTCGATCCTCAGTCGTTTGCTTACGTGCACGTTCGAGATACCTGGAGCGTCGGCACCAGCTGGATCGATCGCCTGCAATCGACGTTCTGGTGGCATCGCCACTACGAGGACCAGAAGCGCGAGCAGATTCAGAGTGCGGGGACGGCGACCGCGCGGTATCGGCTCCGAGAGAAGGAGGACACTCTTGACGCCTATGGACTCGATCTTCAGGCGACGACGGTGCTCGGCCAGGATTCCAGCCATAAGGTGACGTGGGGCGTCACGGGTATCACGGAGAAGACCAACAACAACTTTGAAGAGTACCGATCCCCAACTGGATCGACGGACGCGTCACTCGCTGCTCCGTTCGAGGTGCAGAATTGGGACAACAGGACCACCGTGTCCGATGACAGCGATTACCGGACGCTAGGGATCTTCGTCCAGGACAGTTGGGACGTCGCACAGTCCGTCAATGTTCTCGCCGGCGCACGTTATAGCTACTACGAATGGAAGTTCGGCGATGTGGACGGCGACGCATCGGATGTGACAGGAAGCGTGCGAGGACTCTGGTCATACCGCACGGATCAAAACGTGTTTGTCGGTCTATCCCGAGGATTCCGAGCTCCGAACCTTACGAACCTCGACGGTGCGGTCGATCGCGGTTCGAGCGGCACGCCTGCTCAAGGGAATCCTGATCTCGACCCGGAGATCAGCTACACAGCGGAGGCTGGTTGGCGCTGGATGGAAGAGCGTGATCACGTTGGGCTGTCGGTTTTTTACACCTACATCGATGACTATATCCAACGCGACTTTGCGGGGACCGGCGCGTTCACGAATGTAGAGAAGGCCGAGCTTTCCGGATTCGAGACCGGTTGGGATCTTGGCCTGCCGTGTTCATGCCTCCCGGACGGCGGACGCCTCTCCTTCATTGGATCTGCGACGTTCATCGAAGCCCACCGAGACATTCCGCAGCCGGGTGGAGGTACGAACAGAGACAACATTTCGCGGGCGAACCGTCTGTTCGGGCGGCTCGGCACCAAGTACGAGCACGCTCGCTCGTGGTGGAGCTTGGCTCAGGTCCGGTGGCACGACGGCTATGACCACGTCGCACGAGATCCGAGTGACCCGGACTCTGGAGACATTCGGTTGACGGTCGCCGGTAGCGAGGACGGAAGCCTCCCAGGGTACGCGGTCTTCGATGTTCAACTCGGGTGGCGCAGCGACGACGGGAAGCGCGACGTGACGCTCTTCGCCGAGAACATCTTCAACAAGACCTACCGGGAACCGGGCAGCGGGGTCGATGGTCCCGGTCGCAACTTTGGCGTGAACGCGAGCATCCGTTTCTGATTTCGGAGTTCGTTCGCCGCTCGATGTGTCGCGTGGTCTATGAGAAGCGCGCTATCGTCATCGCACCGACGGATCTCGCTTCGAAGCTGACCTAGAAGTCGGGATGGGCGGGGTCGGAGAGGAGCGAGTTGCCGCTCACCGATAGGAAGTCTCGACTCAAGGAGTGTACGCA
>JAJFFE010000204.1 GCA_021776775.1 Planctomycetota bacterium
ACCCGCTCCCCGGCGTTACACTTTTCAACGGTGGTGGTGGCGTAACCATCCGCGGACACCGACAAGTCGACGACGGCTCGACGGCTCAACCTGAGCGAGAACGAGCCGTCGATCGACGAGGTTGCCGTGGGGCCATCGATCGTGCGCACCTTGTTCCCGTCGGGTCCGCCCAAGAATACGCGGCTATCGAGCGTTGTCCGGGTGAACACCTTGGCGCCCGCAATCGCCCCCCCGGCCTCGTTTCGAACGAAGCCGAACAGGTCCAAGTCTCGATCGACCGTTTCGAGATCGACCGGCGCCGGCGCGTCTTCGGGAACCGTCGGCGAGGGTGAGGGATCGACGCTGGCTACCACACCGGTCGGTCCGCCTTGCGTCGAATCGGTCAACGAGCCCCGGGAAGGGTTCTCGGAAGTTGCCAGGTCGGACGGAGCGGACCACGGAGCCCAATACATCAAGAACCCGCAGGCGAGAATGGAGAGAACGGCGAGCAGCGGAGTGGTTTGGATTTTCATGAGGAGTCCTCCCGATACCGCAAGTGGTACCAACTTTTTGGAACAATCGGCCAGAGAAGCCATGGGGAGGAGTGCGAGCGACCACGTGCGTCGATCACCGTGCTCGGTGTCCAGTTCTTCGCGGAGCTTTTGCAGCGCCCGGCGAAGGCGGGTAGCGACCGTCGCCAAGGGCACGTCGAGTCGACGAGCGATTTCGCTGGGGCCAACCCCTTCGAAGTACCGCAACAAGACGGCTTGTCGATACGGCTCCGCGAGTCGCAGGACATGCTCGGTCAGCTGTTGTTCCTGGACCGCCTTTTCGAACAGGACGTCCGGGCTAATGTCGTCGAGTCGCTCGGATCGAGCCTGTGCAGACTGGCCCTCGTGGCGGGTGCGAACCGCTTCACTCCGTCCCGATTGGCGCGCTACATTTCGCACGACGGTGACGAACCAGCCTCGTAGATTCGTGGAGTGACGCGGGGGACGCCTGAGCGCCTGCACCCACGCCTCCTGGACGACGTCGTCCACCCGGCTGGAGTCGAAGACTAGCCCGTGGGCCAAAGTGCGAATCCAAGCCCGGTGTTCGAGAAGCTGACTCGTGTTCATCTCGGTTCCTCCGGGTGGGACAGTGCCGCTCGCTCTGGAACCGATTCAGAGTTTGTCGAAATTGCCGGAGCCAGTTCACCAGTTCCCAGTTCACCAGTTCCCAGTTTAGCGGATCCGTCCACGACTCGCCGAAGCTCCTGTGAAACAGCGTCGGTTCTCCGAGACACGAAACGACTCCCAGGCACGAGCCACCACTTTTCTTGCAGAATGCGCTTCACAATCTCCCGCGCTGAGCCACCTTGGTTCGGGCACCCGTTGAGCTACCCTCGTTCGACATGGAGACATCGTGGATGACAGAACATCTCTCACGAGCTGCATGACCGTGCTCATCGGCGCGGTCCTGATGGGCTGCACCAATCCCGAGTCCAAAGCCGCTCAGACCGACGAGGCGTCGGGCCTCGTCGTCCTGCGGGGGACGGCGCTCGCTCCTGACGGAAGGCCGCTGCCTGACGTCGAGATCAACGCCGTCTTGTTGAGCCACCGCGCGAAGAGTCACCCCCTCGCGGGCACCACCATCACTACGGTCGTGGGACGAACAACGACTGACGCACATGGTTCATTCCAGATGGGGATCCGACGCACAAAATCCCCCGAGGACATCGCACTGGAACTCTTTGCCTACACGGTCGGCCGGGGAATCGGCTTTCAATACTTGGAGGTGGGAGAGGACGAGTACGACGTGCGGATCACTCTTCCAGAAGAGATCATCATCAGAGCCAAGCTCCACGACCCTAATGGAGCACCGCTCGGGGGAGCGTCGGTCAGTCTCGCTAGCTTGCGAAGCACGGTCGAGGGTGCCGACAACTCGTACCCGTTTCACCTACCACCCCGGGACATATCCGCTTGGCCGGCACCGTTCGAGTCCGAAGAAGACGGTCGGTTTGCAATTCGCGGCGCGAGTTCCAACACGCAGTTGAGCCTCTTGTTGAACGACGAACGCACGGCACGAAAGCGGTGGACGACGACCGTCGCAGGGATAGCTCCATCGCCACTGACCGTGACCACGGAAGCGCCGCGAGTCGTCATCGGAACAGTGGTCGCCGCCGATCAAAGGACCCCGATCGAAGGAGCAACCGTGGTCATTACCTGCTACGCCTCGCGACGTTTCCTCGATCAATCATTGAGCACAACTGACGCCAATGGAAACTTCACGATGGAACCCGTCGAGTGCGACAAGCTGAGCATTCGAGTAAATTCCGCTGGCACGAAGTACCACACGCTCCACCGCGAGATCCCTTGGCTCGACGGAGTCACAACGCAGCGCATGACCTTACCTCTGTACCACGACGGATACGTCGCAGTGGATGGAACCACGCCGGATGGACGTCCGGCGAGCACGATCGAGAGGGACTATCCGTCGGTAGAAGTGGTGCATAGCCGACCGGCTGAGACCTTGACCACGCGCCTCACCGGGACGATCCTCGCCGGGGCCTCGATCACCACCGCCGACGATCCTTCGACCAAGACGCAAGGGGTGATCGCCGTCGACCCGAACACGGGTGCATGGCGATTCCTGTCCCACGACGCTCTCGAGCCGAGAGTGTCACCCGACGGCAGACACCTTCTCTACGTCGACCAAGAGCAGAACCTGTGGCTCACCGCTTTCGGCACCCGCTCCGAACCACGCCGGATTGCAACGAACGCTATCGGACCCGGGGTTTGGGCCCCCACCTCGAACACCATCGTCGTGAACGTCATGGCGCCCGCGCGGCGCGACTACCAAGGCGAGGAGTACTGGGCGCAGGAGAGCGAGAAGTGGCGGTTGAACCCTGCTGGAGAAAAACTCGGAGTCGTCTCGGTCCCTCCCCTGCATAACGTCCACGACATCTCGCCGGACGGTCGGGGAGTCGCCACGCATTGGGACACCCACGCGTCCGTGACCGCGTCGCAGCTCTTTGCCGCCGACATTGACGGAGCCGACCCAAGGCCGATCGCGCGGAAACGATCGCAGTACTACTGGTACCCCCGCTTCAGTTCCGACGGCACGACGGTCCTCGCCAAACACCTCGACGCGCGAGACGGCAGCGGCACCAGTATCCGTACGATCGCGTTGGATGGTTCTCACGAACGATCGATCACGCTCAACGACGAGTACGGCTCGGAAGTGGCAGCGTGGTCACCCGACGGAAATCACATCGCGGTACTGGCCTACATCAATAGCGCGTTCACCGGTGGCACGAAGACCAGCAAGCTCTACATCGTCGATACGGAAGGGTCCAAGATTCGCGACGTGATTCTACCGAATGTGAAAGAGCTGTTCCTCTACGGCGACATCGACTGGACGGACGCGGTCCCCGCGTCGCGATAAGGCTGGTTCGTGGGTGCGGTGATTCAAGGGGTGGTCGATCGCCCCACAGCTTGGATACGGACCCGACGGGGCCGAGCCACCGCCGAAGAAGCAACGAAAAACTCGCGCGCCAAAGAGATCAGTCGCAAGCCTCCGCAGGATAGCTGTCACACAAGAGACCATCGTCGGTGGGATCGTTGCCGCAGACGCCGTACGGTGGCTGAGGAGCGGCCCCGCCGGTGAACAGGGTGGTCAAAATGAAGATAGCATCCGCGATATCGAGCAATCCGTCGTCATTGGTGTCGCACGCGTCGACACACGAAGGCGGTTCGCCGGAGAGGAACAGGTACTGTTCGACGTAGATCGGATCGGCAATATCGGTGAATCCATCGGCGTTGCAATCCCCGCGCATGAACGTGTTCAGCCCTTGGCACTCGTCGGGAATGCCGTCTCCATCGGCGTCGATTTCGTCGGCGTCGGGTAGACCGTCGAAGTCACAGTCAGGGAACTCGTACAGGTTGTTCCATATCACTTCGAGACCGTATCGCGATCCGCGCACCATATCGGTGTCACCGTCACTATCGACGTCGGCCATACCGACGGAGCTCGAAATCCCCTTCACGACCGAGCTGCCAGACTCGAGAGTCATGGTTTCGTGACCGTGAAGAAACCTGAGTTCCTGGAACGAATACACGAGATCGGTCCGGCCGTCCCCATCGAAGTCGCCGGGGTCGATAGGAAACGACCACTCTGCGCTGACTGCCGTTGGCAACCCGTAACCCGATGGCCCGAGCGAGGGAAGTACCGAGACGGAGCCATCGCCACGTACGGCGAGGTCGGTGTAGCCGTTGCCGTCGAAGTCCCCCACCGCCAAGCCGGCGACATTGCACCCGGTGCCAGAGCCGACCAGCGTGCTCGAAGGGGTGAACGTTCCATCGCCCGCTCCGAGGTGTATCGTCGCAGTGGAGTCGCACCCCAGCACGGCCACGTCCAAGAAACCGTCGGCGTCGAAGTCCGCCGATCTCACATTCTTCAGGTTTGAGTCGCTGAGGATCTGCACGCCCGCTACGAACGTGCCGTCTCCGTTTCCGTGATAGAAGTACGCGCCGAGAGCACCCGGGTCGGCGGCGTTCGTGGTGGCGACGATCAGGTCGAGAGTACCGTCTTGATCGAAGTCTCCGGCCGTCCCCACATGTCCCGTTCCTGGCAACGGGAACTCGAGCGTCGTGGTTGCAAAGACGCCATCCGATTCGATGAGGTGAACGGAAGCGGGGAACGCCGACACCAACGAGTGCGGAATCACGATCACGTCCTCGACTCCGTCACCGTCGAAATCCCCCAGGACGAGATCTCCTCCACTCGGCGTCGCTCGGACACTCTGCTCAGCAAACTGCCCCGAGCCGTCGCCGAGCAGGATGACGATATCCTGTGAGATGAACGATCGACGGGCGACGACGTCGACGTTGCCATCGCCGTTGAAGTCGGAGAGGTAGGGAGTTCGGAAACCACTCTCGAAGAACGCAGATCCGTTGTCCGCGAAGAGTCCCTCCGGATCGCGCAAGATCTGACTCAGACTGTCCGCGACCGTGTTAGCCGTAACAAAGTCGAGAAGCCCGTCATGGTTGACGTCGATGGTCGCGATACCGGTCGGCCCGTGCCCCGTCAGCCGTGGCGCCTGCGCGTCAAACTCTCCGCCTACGCTGCCCCGGTAGAGTTGAAGCTGATTCGATTGCCGCCGGGAAATCGCGAAGTCCAAATGGCCATCCGTATCGAAGTCGACCGCGATCACAGCTTCCCAATCGGCAGGCAGCTCCGCGGTCTCTCCCGCTGAGAACTGACCGCCACCATCGCCGTGCTGCACGAGGTACGAGTTGCAACCGTTCCGGCAGAACGCCACCACGTCGATATGGCTGTCCGAGTCGAAGTGGCCAACGACGAGATCGTCCATGTCGTCGCTCAGCGTCGTGACGATCGGGGCGTCAAACTGAAATCCTGGCTGTCCGAGAAGAACATGGAGTTCGGCGCCGAGAGTATCGATGACCGCGAGATCGAGGCGACCGTCTCCATCGAAGTCCCCGACCCCGAGCCGCCGCGGAAACTCGAACGTCGTCGCCGGAGGCAGCACTTCGAAGGTGCCGTCACCGGAGCCCAAGAGGGCAACGACAGCCCCCCCGAAAGCCCCGAGCACTACGACGTCTAGATCTCCGTCGAGGTCGAAGTCCGCGACCTCGACCTGGCGCGGGCCGAAGCCGGTGAAGATGACGGTCGGTTCATCAAACGAGCGAAGACCGGACGAGAAGTGAATCCACACTTCACCGTGCAAGGCGGACGCGACCACAATGTCGTCGTAGCCGTCGCCATCGAGATCTCCGGCCGCCACATCCTGGACGCTCGGCCCGGTCGAGAGCGTGACCGGATCGCCGAGGATGCGAGTCGGCTGACCCCACGCAACCGAAAGGGTGCTCACCGAAAAGCACGAGGCGACGACGTCTTGGAGTCCATCACCGTCGAAATCACCCGTCGCGAGATGCTTCGGAGCGTGCGGAACCGACACATTCAGCTCGGTGCGAAACGAGAACTGGGCGAAAACCGAGTCGACGCCGACGAGCAGGATCAATGCGACGACAAACAACGAGAGGGAGAGACTTCGCGCGACCATGACCGATGACCTTTCCGGAGGAACGCAGGGGTAATCGTTCCTGCGACTTGCCGAGGAGTCGCCTCGAGGTTGAAGCTTACGCGGAAAAGAAGTTCGACAGGAGACGGCGGCGATCGAACCCCATTCCTCATGACAGCTCCAGCGATATCTTGCGTTCCGCGTGGAAACGGAGTACTGCAGCGGGCGGTGATGCGGCGAGTGAGACTTCATCGAAGACCGCCGCGGTTCGCGGGACGAAAAGGTTCAAAATGCTCCGGTATCCAGCTCTGTCGCTCGTCGTCTTGGCGCTGCTCTCAACTGGAGCAACTCTATTGCACGCCAGCCCACAGAAAATGCCACGAGAAGACGTGGTCGAAACTCCGGCGATCGTTGAAGGGTTGTGCGTCAGCAATCTCTTCCAGTCGAACATGGTACTGCAACGCGACAAGCCAGTTGCTATCTGGGGATGGGCCGACGCCGGTCAGAAAGTCACCGTGGCCTTTGCCGGTGCGGAAAGAACGACGACCGCCGCCGACGATCGATCGTGGAAAGTCACCCTGCCAGCGGTCTCCGCGAGTTCGGAACCTCGCGCGGTGATCATCACGAGCGCGAACGACACGATCACCCTCGACAATGTGCTGGTCGGAGATGTCTGGGTACTCGGCGGACAGAGCAACATGGAGTTTCCGCTGAGCCGAATCGAGAACGGTTCACTCGAAATCGTCTCGGCCAACTACGCGAGCATCAGGATCCTCACCGTCCCGGCCGCCAACGGTCCCGACAACAAGGTTGGATTTCCGCGTCTGCACGAGTGGAGCGATTGGTTCGGTCGCCACTTCCGCAAAGGTGATTGGGACGTATGCTCGCCCGACGTCGTGCGCGAGCTTTCCGCCATCGGTTACGTCTTTGCCCGCCGCGTTCATACGGCAAGTCAGATTCCGATCGGCATCATCGACGCCTCACGTGGTGGTACGACAGTAGAGACGTGGACACCGGCGGCGGTGCTCAGAGAGATGGACTCCCAACTAGTCGAGCACCTGGTCACCGAGTGGGACCAGAAGGTTTCGGACTGGGACCCGCAGTTGGATTTGAACAACCGTATCGAACGTCACCGTCAGCGAGTGTCCCGTCTCGAACAAGAAGGCAAGGAAGTCCCCGCCAACGAAAAGGTGCCGTCCGACCTTCGCCCAGGACCGGCGCTCGATCCGAACCGGCCCGGGAACTGCTTCGCCAGCATGATCGCTCCGATTGCGGGGTTGGCCGTCCGCGGGGCGATCTTTCACCAAGGCTACAACAACTGCTTCAACGGAACACAAGGTGCCACCCTCTATCGAGACATCTTCCCGACGATGATCGCAGCGTGGCGGACCGCCTTCAACGACCCGAACATGCCGTTTGGAATCCTCTCCTTGTGCACCGAAGGGCCGCTGCAAACTCTCGACAACTACTCGGAGATGATGGTCAACGCCGGTCCCTACATTCGCGAAGCGCAGTACCAGACCTTCCGCGATCTCTACAACTCGGGCGACAAAAACATAGGCTTCACGAGCACGTACGATCTTCGACGGCGTTGGTATCACCCGCAGCTCAAGATCCCGGCCGGCGAGCGCATCGCGCGCTGGGCTCTCGCCACGCAATACGGGTTCAGGAGAGACCTTCGCTGGAAGCCACCCATGGTCGTCGAGATGAAACGGGAAGAAGGTCGTCTCGTCCTTCTCCTGGATGAGCCGGTCGCGGCCGTCGACGACGGCGGCCCCATCATGGGGTTCGCGGTAGCCGGCGAGGATCGAAAGTTTCATCCCGCCACCGCGAGTCACCTCGTCACCGGAAACGACGATCGCGGCCGCCCACAGAGGGACAACAAGGTGCTCGTTCTCAGCAGTCCGATGGTCGCGAACCCGATCCACTACCGCTACGCATGGGGACGCAGTCCATTGGGCAACCTCCAAGCGCAGCGGCATTCAGACATCCCGTTCGCGACGCAACGTAGTGATGATTGGCCACTAGAAGGCGTCCCGCTCGACGTGTTCGGTGACGACGTCCCGACGCAACTCAACGGTAAGCAACGCCGGAAACTGCAGGAAGCGCTGCGCAAACTCGATCAGGAGCGCCGACTTCACGACTCTAAAGCGCTCGTCGAGGCAAACCGGGGACGTTGACTCAAAGGCACTACCTGCCGGCGCGACCTCGGCCAGACGTGTAACGACCAAAATCGGGGTCACCCATCGACGGAGAGCGCCAACTCTCGCGTCGAGCTCATGAGACTCTGCGTGCGACCAAACGAGATCGGGCAGAAAGGCGCCCGGCCCGAGACGAATCTCGAGCCGGGCGCCAAAAGGGGAGCAAGCATCTCGTCACGGGCACGGCAAGAACTCGAAACGCACCTGTTTGTAAGTCTCTTGACGACTCGTCTCCACGGCGACGTCATCGGGACAGTCGTGACCGGGGCAATCGTCCGACGCCACGTACGTCGTTGTGGTCGTCGTCGTCACGTCCTCGAAGTAGGTCTTCGTGATCGTCCTGACGATTTCACCGTCGGGGCAGTTGCTCGCGTCGTCTACCGAAGTCTCGACGGGGGTCCGGTCGTTCACGGAATCCCGTTCGATGGTGACCGTCGAGACAATGCAGCAGCCGTCCTCGGGATCGGTCTCGCCGCACTCGGTGGTCGAGTGGGTGATCGTCGTCGTATCGACCTCGATTACCGGTGGACCTACGTTAGCCCAAGGTCCTGGTGGACAACGGTGCCCGGGTGGACATTCCGGTCCGGGAACGTACACGTTTCTCTTTCGCCACTGCCAGCTCCACACTCCCGTCTTGGTGGTCGTGATCGTACATGTGACCGTCGAACCGTCGGAGCAAGTGTGCTCATGCTCCTCGGTCGTTGGTGGCGGGTCGAATTGAAGAGCACCTCGACGTTGATGCTCGATGTGAGAGAAGACACAGCACGTGGGCGACGGGTCGATCACGACTGGTCCGTCAGGCATCGCGACAAATCCTGATATCGCGGTTACACCCGGGCCAACCCCTGAGAGCAACGTAGTGAGCAAGATCAACAACATGGAACAAGTCCCTTCATGGCTGAAACGGCCAGGGCCGAACGAACGACCCTGGCCTACCCTCGGATACTCAGTTGTTTACGGAATGGGCGACCACGGAATGGAAATCGAGTGCTCCATCGGCGGCCACAGCGAACCCGGTCCCTCGCCCGATGCGTGAGGATCGTGGCTGAAGATCATGGTCGCGTTGAGGTACAGCTCATGGTGCGGAAATCCGTCGTAGGACCCATCGAGCCGGTACATCGAAATGACCCCGGGACACTCCCAGAATCGCAGCATGTGGTCGGCGTTGATCGCCGGTGAGGTCACGAGTGGGTTCGACCCGTTGACCCAGATCTCGACTTCGATTTGGGACGGTCCCAAACGAGTCGCAGTCATGTTGAGCGTCGACGGGCTGACCGATTGCGTCCCGCTAGTACAAACAGTGGGCGCAGCGATCAATCGATACTCACACGGCGCAGGGTGGCCCGAGGTGATCTCGGAGTTGTCGTAGGAACGAGTCTCACCGAAAAGCTGATCGGGTCCGGAGACCAGTCCCGTCGGATTCGCAGGATCGACCGTCACCGAGCAATCCTGGTAGCTTCGGCTACCGAGCACGGCGGATCCCCCCGCAAAGTTGGACCCCAAGGCGTAACCGAACCCTCGGTCGTCTCCTTCGAAGTTGTCCTGACAGTTCCAGTACCCACCCGGGCCATCGATGACCTGGCAACCGATAAACGTTTTGTAACGAATGTCTATTGTCGAGTACGAACCCGAGCACGGCGGCGGACAGCCCGACGCCGTGGGACAGTCGCAGCAGTAGTTGGTTTCGCAGCCAGTTTCGGTTTCACAACCGGTCTCGGTCGCGCACCCTTGCGTCGTCGGCGTGCAACTCGCCACGTAATACGTCGGGCAGGTTGGTGTGTCAGTCACACAGCTAGCCACGTAATACGTGGGACACGACGGCGTCTCCGTCGGGCAGCTCACATAGGTCGGACACGACGAGTCCGACGTCGGACACGACGCTTGATCCGTGACGTCACACTGATTGGGATTCTCAGTGTCTTCGCAACTGCCAAGTTGTTGCGTGACATCGCAACTCGGACTCTCCGTTGGCTGACACGCGCCAGCCTGCTGCGTCACTTCACACTCGGACGGGTTCTGAGTCGGTGTACACGTCGTCTGCTCGGTGACACTGCACGTCTCCGGAGTCTCGGTGTGCCCACACGACTCCTGCTCAGTGACATCGCACTGGTACTCCGTCGGCGTACAGGAAGTCTGCTGTGTCACTTCGCACGCTGCGGTCTCGGTCGGGCGGCGACCCCGACAACCCGGCTGCTCACTCACTTCGCAGTCCGTCGGACTCTCCGTCTCGGCACAGCTCGGCTGGTCCGTTACCTCACACGTATCCGTGTCCTCGGTGTAGTCACACGAGTCTTGCTCGGTCACTTCACAATCGGGCTGTTCCGTGGTGTGGCAACTGCCGATTTGCTCGGTCACGGCACACTCCGGCGAGGGTTGCTCCGTCGGTTTGCAGCGATCTTGCTCTGTCGGTTCGCAGGTGTCCGGATCTTCCGTCGGTTGACACGCTTCCTCCCCACTTTGCTGCGTGACTTCGCAGTTATCGGGATCGAACGTCGGAGTTTCGCAGTCCTCCTCCTCCGTCTCGACGGGCTCCGGTGGCACAGGATCACTGCCCGGTGCGGGACCGACTCCACCGACCGAACTCCCTCCGCCGCCACCGCTCTGGCGGTTCCAGCGGGAGAACAATGGCACAGCGAGCCGTTGTACGCCGGAGAGCTTTCCATCCCAGTCGGGGGTGACCAACTGAAGATCCATCCGGTTATGAACGTCGCCCAAGATCGATTGGAGTGCGGGGTTTGGACACGTGAGATAGGTATCCCCAGAGTCGGGTCCCAAACCGTCGATGGAAATTTTGCTTTCGAGCGGAGGAGATCCGCTCAAGTCGACATAGGTGAACGAGATCATGCCGGAGACTGCCAATAGCATTACGATGGCGCTAACCGACGCGGTTCCTTGCTGCATCATTTCCCTCCCTCCTTTCGCTCTTTGTCTTCGGGAACAAGTCTTTCGAGAATCGAGTTCGCAGCGGAACCCACGGCGTCATCCTCGAGTTCGGACAATTCGACGATCGACTCGATCGCGGTATCACGAGTGGCGGACTCGGTTCGCTCTGAACGCGCCACCAATCCGAGAACACTCGTTGCGTCGATTCGATGTTCGCCGACGGTGCGCGCGTCAGCCGCCATCCCAGTCAAGATTTCGACCGCGTCTCGCTGAAAGAACCCGAGTCGATCGAGCTCACCACTCGCGCTGCCCGAGTAGGACAGGACGGCGAGTCCGAGTGCCTGCTGACCACGACGATCCAGCGTTCCTCTTCCGGCGAGATCACTGGCTGCGTCGTCGGAGATGGACAGACGCGCCCACATGGCCGCCGAACGCAGAGCAACCTCGGGATCGACCGATCCTTGGCGGTAGTCCTTGTTTCGAACTCGACGCCACTTTCGTGCATCTCGCGGCTTGGGGTTTAGGGTGAGCCGTTTGAGATCGTCGAATGCGGGAGCGGCCACTGGGCCCATCTTGCCCAAGGAAATCGCCGACGAGCGAACGACCTCGACCTCGGGATCCGAGAGACGCAAGCGCAGAGCAGCCACCGCTTCGCGCTGGTACGGTGCTGTCACGTGAGGCAACGCTCGCGCGGCCAGCATGCGCACCGACTTGCTCCGGCTGTGCGCTCCGATCAACAGGGTGTCGACCTGAACGCGATTCGCAAAGCGAACCGCCCCGTTACCGCCGACCTCTCCGACTCGAGACAGAACCTCGTAGGCGCGGTACAACGACCACTCCTGAGCGTTCATGATCTCGTCTTGTTGAATCGCAGTACTTAGAATGAGGATGACCTCACCGGCGTCACACTCGACGAGAGCCTGAGCCGCTTGGAGGTACAACGCTGGGTCTTTGAGATCTTCCACCAGATCTCTGATCTCACGGTCAGCTGCGTGCGCCATAGGACTGGCTAGTAGCAACAGTGCTCCAGCCAAAAGCGTCAACGCGGACCGCATCATTTGCTTCTGCACTTGGGATCTCCTTTCAAGAGCCAAGAACGATGTTCACGAAACGAGTCACGATTCCTTTCTAGTCATTGGGCCGCAAAGGATCGGACACACGGAGTTCGCTGCCGGGTTCGTCGCGATGGAGATCCGAGGGTATGGAACCCGCGACGAGACGTTGGCCAAGACTACGAGTCGATCCGGAGGGAACAGGGGGAGACAACTCGAGGACCTCTTCGAAGAGGAAGTACTCGATTTCTGACAATGCGATTTGATAGGGACGGGGCAACGCCTTCACGTGACCCATACGGTCTACGGCGAAGGAACGTGCAAAGCCTAAAGCGACTACCTTGCCGGCGCCGTGTTTGACGACCGAAGCGAGAGGGGTCCCACTCTTGGCAACAATGATGGGCTCACCACCGATGATCGCGTGAGCGCTCGGCAGGGAGAGTTCACTACCTTCGCTGAACAGTCCCGATTTCGAGAGGTCCGCGACCTCAGCCTTCTTCGTTCCCAACGCGAGACCAAACGGAGACAGAAGCTGATTGGCAGTAGAGGTCTCGCGTGGGGTCGTTTCGTCGAGAACGACGAGGTGTCCCCCGCTCTGCACGTAACGCTCGATCTTGCCGATCTCGTCTTCGGTGAACTCTTTTCGAGGGCGGATGAACACCGAGACCGCGCCGCGCAGCGACGAGTCCAAGTCGTGAGCCACTCGCGGGATTTGCCCGAGGCGTTGGGTCCAAACGAAGAACGAGTGAAAACTGGTTTGATCCCAAGTGTGGGTCTCGTGATCCAGCGGAAGCAGGTAGTCGCAATGATCCCGCTCGAACTCGATCGTCGGGTACGGCTTAATCGGCTCCGGTAGGGAGTGACAATGATCGGCGTGGAGGTTCGCTCCAAAGAGGCCAACCAAGATCGCCACCGGCAGCGTGCTCGAACGAATCAACTCCGCCGGTAGGACCCTTCGCAGCCCAAAGTAGAGCGCGAGCAGCGACAGAGAGAACAAGGCGATTCTTCCCAACAGGAAGGCGACGTTGCCGTTCTTGTGATTCAACCAGTCAATACTGGAGACCGTGAGCTCCCACTTCCCCGGAAAGTAGAAGGTGAAGTTCGAGAGCATAGTGCTGTCGGAGAAGCACGAAACGCGACCCTTGCCAGATTCGATCGCCGCGCCCTGCACGAACTGACCGAACTGTTCGGTGTTGTCCATCTCGTGGTCGCCGAAGTAGTTGAACTTGGAGTAGCTGGCGCGATCGGCGAACATCGTGTGACCCACCATGGAGGCGGTCACTCGCGGTTCGATCTTCAAGCTGCACGAGGTTGCTACGAGGCAGTCCCCCATGTGAGCCGTCGTCGGATGACGTCGGAATGGACCTGGGGTATAGACTTGCCGCTCATGGAACGGCAGCTCTTCGAGTGCGTCAGGAACGTACTCGATCCCGTACCGATCCAAGACTTGGTTCAAACAGGTCGAGCTTCCGAACACGTCGGTGTGATCGCCGATGGTCCAAATTCCGCCACCACCCTCGACGAATCGGTGAAGTGTCGCCACCTCCTCCTCGCTGTACACATAGGTCGGAGTTTTGAGAATAATGACGTCGTAGTCCTCGAGCCGCGAATCTGTGATCTTCTCGTAGTTGCGGTCGACGACGGGGAAGTAGTGACGCAGAAACTCCGCCATGCAGAAGTAGTTGTAGGTCGTCTTGTTGCCATAGAGCTCCGTCGTCAGAGGTTCGTCGGTCCACTCCCAGCCGCTGTGAGTCTCGTCGATCAGAATCCGTCCCTCTTTGGCAACCCCGGGATCGTCGATCGACAGTCCCATGGTAAGCAGCGCGACACCCACAAGGAGCGCGCCTAGGCCGAAGGCAGGGACCAGCGGTGCCGGTTCGAGCGGCGTCGATGGACTGAGCGGAACTCGTACCTTTAGAAGACCGATGCACACCGCCAGCGGAAGGAACGACCCAAGGGTCACTACGGGAACGTAGAAGTTCTCGATCTCTATTCCGTCCGCAACCAAGGCGGTCAGAACCAAGAATCGCACAACCGCGAAGAGTGCCGAAATAGCCGCGACTTTTGCGAACCACACTCTCGGCGCCCTCTTGTGAAAGCCAAACACAACGAAAGCGCACACGATCATGAACAGCGGGCCCGCACCCAAGCGCTCCCACGACGTAGCGAACGCTAGGATTTCGGTGGGCCCGGTGACATGGACGAGACCCCCACTGGCCGCCGGAAAGCCGAGCACGCGAAAGGCGCCCGCTATCGTCGAATTGAGCCACGTGAACTCATGGTTCCTGGCTAGTAGCTCTGGCAGGTAGACCCACAAGGCAAACAGGAACGAGAGCACGGTTCCGGCTCTCAACACCCCGCTGCCGATCGTCGCCGCGAAGCGGGCGCCGAAGAACTGTGCCGCGGACAGTCGCGACATGGCGGACCCGACGAGAACCAATCCGAATCCGAACTGCCACGTCAGGGTCGGCGCGAGAAGGACTCCAATCAGGGCCACCGCTTCGACCAACCAGGACCGTCGGTCCGTGTTTGGTTCGCGGTTCTTGAAGGCGTCGAGGACAAAGAGTGAGAGCGACATGGGGAGAAGCCACCACGGGACCTCAATCAGGGCGCGTTCGTTCAAGTACAGAATCGGATCGTTGAGAAGCACGGCGGCGACGAGCGCCCAGATTGCAACTGCGGCGATCATCGTTCACCTTCGCTTTCATGGTTCATGGCGGCGTCGAACAGGGCCGCGTTCTCACTGTTGACTTTCCACTTCTGCTCTAACCCACGGCCGAGCAGCATGGTCGGATCAGAGAACACCAACACTTCTCCGTCCCCCACCGACTGTCGAGCAGCGAGCACGTACTCCCACGCCGTAGCCAGCGGAGTGCTTCCGGGGTACTTCACTGGCCACGCTTCACGCGCGGCGAGCTTGGTATCGCTTCCTACGATGGTCGCGTTCTCTGTCTTGCCCAGCGCGATCGACAACACTTCGATTCCGAACTCAGCGAACAACCCCGGACACGACCGCTGCTCTTCCCGACCTCCGAAGATCCAGAGCCGCCCACCGCCATCGACGAAGCGTCGAAGAGACGCAAGCTCCTCCGAGCTGTACGGGGTGCGTGGAGTAGGAATAACGACGTGCCGCCCCCCACGATTAATCGCCTCGGAGAAGTCGTCAGACACCGCGATCGGAATACTGTCGTGACGAAGGAATGCCTTGCTCAGCCCGTCGATCGAGTTTGCGTCAGAGCCGCGATAGACCACCGTTGATCCGTGACTGAGGTCGAACCAAGCGACGTCAGAAACGTCACTCACTGGGGCTGGCCCGGGTTCAGTTCCGACGCCAGCCGCACTTCCGAACAGTGCTCCGCAGACCCCAGCGATGACGGTAAATCGCGCGAGACCCCGCCGGCGTCGAATGAGACCGGCCGCGAATCCCAACACCGCGAGAAGCGCGGCGGCTCCGGTCGCCGAGGGAGCTCGATCACCGGCATCGAGAAGGTAGTCGGTGACGCTTCCCACCAGTTTGTGCGACGTCAAGATCGACGAGTCTTGAAAGCACGACGTGTCTCCAAAGACCAAGACCCGGCCACCCGCTTCTCCAGACTCCGCAACCAAGACCACGTCTCCCACTTGTTCGCCCGGGCTGACCCGCATGTCGCCGAGGAAGGCGCGCTTGTTCTCGTAGTTGCCAGGATCCGAGTACGCTCGGCTGCCGACGAGCACCGGTACGGCCGGGGAGTCGATCAACAACGACGCTCCGACGCTGATCCGGTACTCCGCGTCTGCCGCTCCACGGGGATGAATCGGGTGACGCAGCCGGCGGAAGCACCCTTGCCAAGACCAGCGCTTATCGAGAGGAATCGCCGAGTCGAACGCGACTTCTATCCCGTAGTGGGCAAGTAGCGGATTGGTAGCACCGAGTTGTCCGTCGATGTCCGTGTGATCCGCGAGCACTAGGAGCGTCCCCCCAGACTTCACGAACTCCCAAACGGTCTCGCACCCTACTTCGTCGAAGACCACGTTGTTGTTGATGAGGACCAGCGTGTCGATCTCTTGAAGCTGGCTTTGCGTCGGCGTCTCCTCGAAGACGGACGTTTCTATTCCCGATGCCTTGAGAGTCTTCTTCCACAGTCCGAACTGCGGTTCATACGAACTTTGGGTCCAGTCTCTCGCGGGAAGTTCGAGACTCATCGACTCGGAGTGGACGAACGCCACTCGGTGCGTGCTATCCGCGATCGCGGAGCTTCCAAAGTTGACTCCGATCGCAAGCAGGCCGCACGTGGCGATCAACCCGAACGACCACGTCCAATCCGAGACCGAGGTCCGCGTCCGTGCAGTTGTCTTACTGGGAAGTGAAGCCCACAACGCCAACAATGACGCGAGCGACGCTCCGGCTACGACCGCCGATTGGTGTGACACGTGGGCGACACCGATGGTCGCCGTAACGGCGAACAACGCGGCCCCGCGGAGACGCTCTCGTGCTATCTCGAATGCCGATACGGCCAGGCAGAGCACGTATGCCGGGAGGATCCACGCGTCGATTCCGACCAGCCTGGGTCCTTCGTCGAGAGCCGGAGTCTGAGCACTCAGAGCCGACATCATCTTCATGGTCACGCCGTACACCGACGGAAACGACCATAAGTAGAAGACGAGCAGCGCGCCCACCGCGGACGCCGAGAACGCCGCAAGTTTCGCGGCGTAGTGCGGACGGAGCCGACCACTCTTGGCGAGCAAGAGCAAGCTCAACGTCAGCGTGACTGCGGATGTGACCCCGGTCGGAACCAACAGCGTCGACAAGGCAGGTATGAAACATAGCCCGAGGACCAACGGAGAGTTGTGCCGTGTGGTCCTCGTCAGCACGAGGCCAATAATGATGAGTAAGAGCCCACGCGCTAGGGGCAGTGAAAAGGCGTACGGCAGCTGAAGCTCACCACTCTCCAGCAAGAGAGAGCCGGCACAAGCGGGAATCAGGACCCCCATCGCCAGCGCTTGCTCACCTGTTCGACGCCATCGTCGTCGCGCATCTATTCCGAAATCCAAGGGTCGACCTCCTAACGCATGAGTACAAGAGGTCGCGTCGAACGCTTCCTCTGCCTCATTCGTGTCAGCGCCACAGTCGTGGCCGAAGGTTTCTCGGTGGAATTCGGATCATCGCGTAGCGGGCCAGATGAGAGACACAATTTGTCCGTCACCTGCGGAAGGGGTGCTCGTGCCCGGTAATGACAGGGCAGATCCTTTGGTCGTCACGACTCGCACGGCGACGGTTGGACGAGGTGTCGTGCGAGATTCGATGGCCATGTGGAGAATCGTCGGGCGGCCACCGACAAGGCGTCTCGTGACAGATCAGCGATCTTCTCAGTCGAAAAGAGCTTCGACGGCGCTGCAGAGTTCCTGCATGCGGAAGGGTTTCGCAATGAGTTTGACGCCCGCCGGTAGACCACCGGCAGATTGTGGGTAACCCGAAGTAAAGAGGAACTTGAGTTCCGGCAACTCTCGTCGGAGCTCTTCCCAAAGTTTCACGCCACCCAACACCGGCATGACCACATCGGTGACGACGACGTCGATCTCGCCGCGGTGCAACCGACCCAGGCTCAGCGCCTCTTCGCCGTTACCGGCGGAGAGGACGCGGTGGCCCATTTTGACCAGCGAAGCCCGCTGTAGCTCACGGATCTCCGGCTCGTCTTCCACAACCATGATGGTTCGACCGCGAACCTGACGAGACGGCCGTAGCGTCGCCACCGCCGCCGGTTTGATCGGCCCGTCGAAAACGGGCAAGAAGGTCTCGATTCGAGTACCGACTCCGACCGCCGATCGGACTCGAACCTCGCCGCCCGCCTGTCGAGCAATACCGTAGACCGACGAAAGGCCAAGCCCTGTTCCTTGGCCAACATCTTTGGTCGTAAAGAACGGTTCGAAAGCCAACTCGAGGACCTCGTCCGACATTCCACACCCTGTATCTTCGACGCAAATCAGAGTGTATCGGCCGGCGGGCAACGTGGCGTCACTCTCGATAGTCCGAGTCTCCGTCGAAACAGTGAGCACGCCACCTTCCGGCATCGCATCGAGCGAGTTGACCACGAGATTTAGCACCAACTGGTCGACCTGTCCGGGGTCCGTGAGAATTGCGCTATCCGACTCTGCCGCCCAATCCGTGCGTAACTCGACGTTATCCAGAACCAGGCGCCGAACCATTCGTTCGAGTTCGCGTAGACGCTCGTTCACGTTTACCACTTCGAGCTCGAGCGGCTGCCTACGGCTAAGGGCGAGCAACTGTGATGTGAGATTCGCGGCGCGGTCCGTGGCCCCGACAATCTGTTGCATCGACTCGCGATGGACAGACGTCTCGCTCATGCGTGCCAGAAGCAAGTCGGAATATCCACGAATAATGGTCAGCAAGTTATTGAAGTCGTGAGCGACGCCACCCGCCAGACGTCCGATTGCCTCGAGTTTCTGCGACTGCCGCAGTTGAGCTTGGAGTTCACGCGCTTCGAGCAACGCATCGTTCAACTGTCGAGTGCGCCTTTCTACACGTTCTTCGAGTTCTCGCCGTGCTTCCTCGAGAAGCTCCTCACGGTGGTGCGCCGCTTCGATCTCGTGAATCGCTTCGAGGTTGGCGATGTGTCTGGCTCTTTCCTGCCCGCGGACCGCTCGCTCGAGGGCAACGTACGCGCGGAGTGCTTCCAACGCCTGACTGTCATTGCCCACCGCCTCATACAATTCACTCGCAGCCATCAATACGCTCGCCAGGACCGTCGGGTCTTCGGTCTCCTCTGCTTTTTCGCGCAACGACTCAACGACAACGATGGCCTCGTCGGCCCGTCCCATTCGTTGGTAGGCGACCGCCAATCCCAGCCGGCAGTCCGACTCGGTCGTAAACGACGGGTTCTCGCTCAGACCGCAGAGGCATTGCGCGTAGTCGTTCAAGGCCGCTTCGAGATCCCCGGTGTCTCGATGTAGGTCGCCCAGAGCCAGGTGAGCTAGGGCTAGTTTGCTCGGATCGACCACGTCCTCTAGCGTCTCACGAAGCTCAACGCCCACCGCCAGCGCTTCCTCGAGCCGGCCGAGTTCGAGCAAGATTCGGGTCTTGGTAACCAGCGCGAACTGACGGTACTCGGGCGACGACCACTGACACGGAACAGCCAGACATTCGTCGAGCGTGGACAGCGCCTTGTCCGACTCTTCGAGTCGTTCGTAGACGACAGCCAGATTACTGAGTGAGAGAACGAGATCGTGATGGAATCGCTCGCGTCGCTGAATCGACAGACTCTGTTCGTACGCCCGGAGACTTCCTTCGAAGTCCCCTATCTGTGACAGAACATTGCCCTGGTTCATCAGCGCCATCGCTTCGGAGCTCGCAACGCCACCAGCAGCGGCGGTGCGTTGCGCTCGTCGAAACCAATCCAGCGCGATCGGATACTCACTGCTGACGAAGTGCATGCGGCCAAGACCACTCTCGAGCTCCGACCGCAGCGCGCTTCGGCCCCCGTCTGTCGGGTCCATTGCCGCAAGCGCGCGACGAAACGCTTCCCCCGCCGACTCAAGATCTCCTCGGACTTCGTGCACCCGACCCAACACCGCAATGGTTCGCGCCCGCTCGTACGGTGTCGCCCTCTCGTCGAGCAAGTCGAGTGCGAGGTGGACTTCGCGCCACGCCTCGTCCAACGCTTGCGTGTTGGTCAAGAGTTGGGCCCGGGTCGCTCGAATGTCGAGTTCCAAAGATCTGCGCCGAGGGTCGGAATCGGAAATGGTGGCCAATGCGTCGAGCGCCCGCCTCGATTCTTGGAGTCCCTTCGGCGGATCACTCGCCAACGTTGGTAGCGCGCGATCGAACATCTCAGCTACCCGATCGAGTTCGGTCGCTGTGTTTTCGACTTCTAGCTCTTCGAAGTTCAAACGTAGGCCTCGCCGTCCCCGCCCAGCCGAACATGATCATCGACGCATCTGAGTCGTCGATAAGTCTACGTGCGGGACCGATGAGCGACAAGTTGGAAATGAGACCTTGCGCCTGGACCAAAGGCTAGATTGCTGGTCCGAATGGTCAAACTGCCGAATGACGTTTCTGTTTGGTCTTGCCGAGACGAACGTGCTCCCGATCGATGTGTCTCGTCGCGCATCCAAGGGATTCGCCTCGTGACCACCGTCGATGCCTGCGCAGCCCCGCGCGAACCCGCCTACCGGTTGGTGATCGAGCGACCCTGACTCCACCCCGGGGAGCTTCGCGACGCCAATTTGATATTTTTGCATCAGAAACGAATCGTCCCGGTACCTACCAGGGAACTCCTGCGCAAGGACAGAAGTTTCCTAGGAAGCCTCTTCTTTGAATTACTCCCAGGGAACCCTCATCGGACCTCGAAGCCGCCGCGACGGTCGCGACGCTTCAATGGGACTACGGCCTTCCGAGGACGCTCCAAACACGAGAGGGCAGTCAATGTCCCTGATGGTTCGGACGCTTCTGGCCGCACTGATTCTACTTTCGGCCGCCCCGGCCTGGGCAGCTCAGTACAAGGTCACGTCATACGTCGAGATGACCTTTAACCACTGTGGCCCAACCACGGCGTTCTTCTACGACGCCAACTTCAACCAGTTTCCCGATGCCTCTTGGAACGGCGCGACGTCGTCCTATACATTTCCCCCGGCCGGTCCGGACGGAGCGCTGTCGCTCGTCAGCCTCGACGCCGAGTTGGTGACCCGGGACCAGAACGGCGTCGTGACGAACGTCTCCACCGTTCCGACGTTCACGGAGATGAACCATCACTTCGTCATGCAAGCCAAATTCTCGAGCCCCGATTTCATCGAGTTCCCGGTTGGAGTCGGCAGTGAGCTGACAGACTGGGAACTTCCGGCGGGATACGGATACAAAATCTCCGGGGCCGAGTTCGGCGGAGTGACGTGGCACTGGCACAACGCGTCAGGCGTCAGCGTCGGTGGCGAGTTCGGACTCGTTGAACAAGCCGCTGCTCTCGATCCTCTGCCCGGCCGAGGTCGAAGCGATCAGGTGAGCCGGAGGGCAGCGCACAGCGGGCCGAAGCGACCCTTGTGTCAGGTCTACGCCTATCCCGCAGGCGCCGTGTCGGTCGACGCAGCCTGGGTCGACTCGGCCACTCGCTTGATTCCCTTGAGCATGCCGCCGAACACGAAGTTGTGCAGCGGCAGCACCGAGTACCAATACGCCAGCCCTAACACGCCTTTCGGTCGAAACCGTGCCGTCATCGTCAGGTCGACACCGGTCGTCCCGCCACGAGGTTCGACCGTGAACTCGAGCGTCGCCACACCGGGTAGCTTCATCTCGGCGAGCAACATCAGCCGTCGATCTTGGTCGACTTCGATAACGCGCCAAAAGTCGAGCGTCTCTCCGAACTCGACTCGATCCGGGTGCCGTCGACCACGGCGTAATCCCGGCCCCCCCACCACCGTGTCAATCAAGCCGCGGAGGCGCCACAGAACGTCGCCGGCGTACCAACCGTGCCCCCCGCCGATGCGGGCGACGGCCCGGAAGACGTCGCTCGGGTCCGCGTCGACCACGACCGATCGCTCGTCGACGAAGACGGTGCCACCCGACCACTCGGGGTCGCCGGGAACGGGTCCGGCTACGGACCAACGAGTCTCGACGTCGTTGGAGACGACTCGCTCAACTGCCTTTCGAATCGCTTCCCGGGCTCCCAAGGAGTCGTGCGGCATGAGTTCTTGAGTCCGCGGATCGTTCACCACGACTCGATTCCGTAGGCCATCCGCCAGTGGGCGCGCAATCTTGTAGCTGACCGGTGTGATCAAACTGATCCACCCGGAGCTGAGCCTCGGAGTGAGAACGGGCACCGGCACAATCCACCGGCGGCGAAGCCCCAGCTCTTGGGCCATCACTCGGATCAGTTCCCGGTAGGTCACCACGTCCGCCCCACCGATCTCCAGAGTCTGTCCGGCGGTCTCGGGCACGGACAGACACCGCACCAGCCAGTGCAGGACATCCGCGATGGCGACCGGCTGTGACTCCGTACCGACCCAAGACGGCGTGACCATCACGGGTAGACGTTCGACGAGATAGCGTAGGATCTCGAACGAAGCCGACCCGGAACCGATGATCATCGCAGCGCGAAAGGTGGTCACGGGAATGCCGGTCGAGGCGAGGATCGACTCGACCTCTCGCCGAGACGACAGGTGCTCGCTCAACCCATCGCCCATCTCACCGAGACCACCGAGATAGACGATGCGACTGACCTTCGCCGCGCTTGCCGCGCGAGCGAATGCGGCGGCAAGGGCTCGATCGCGTTCGGCGTAAGCGCTTCCGCTAACCTCCATGGAGTGAATCAAGTAGTAGGCGGCGGTGCACCCTTCGAGGTGCGCGGCGAGCGCGCCCTCGTCTGAGAGATCGCTCTGAACGACCTCGACGCGGGATCTCCACGGGCGATCGCGAAGCTTCCTCGGCTCACGCGCAACCGCTCGAACTCGGTACCCCGCGTCCAAGAGGCACGGAATCAAGCGACCGCCGACGTAACCCGTGGCACCCGTGACTGTGATCAGTGGCGAGTCGTCGTTCATGATCTCTCGGTCAGCCCCTTTGGCGATGTGTGCACAGAAAGCGCAACTCATGAGCTATTCGCACGGTGGGTTCGACTGGATTCACTCACACCGAGCGCAGCCGACTATCCCGGTGGTTTCGGCCGAATTTGCTCTAGGTAGTACTCCGGGTCCAGTTCAAACTCCTTGACGCAAGGCGCACAGCAGAACTTGACTTCCTGCCCGTCGTAGACCCGAACGATGGGGTCCCCCATCGAGCCGAGCTTGCTGCCCATGACGACACAGGTGTCGAGTGTGTACGGGCGCACCGCTTGGCCGGGCCCCGATGTCGAAGCGCACGCGCTCAATGTCAGCACTAAGGATGCCGCCAAGAAAAGTATTGGATTGTTCATGGTTCGTTCCATCAGGTTGAGGTTTGTCCGACTAGAAACTGAATGAGAGTCCAATGCCAGCGCGATGATCCGAGTGGTAGCTCGCGATCACGCCAAAACGCTTGGAGAGCGTCCAGCCGAGGCCGGCCTCCCACTCGGTGTAGGTATTGGTGTCGTACTCGACGTTGCCAAATGCAGCGAGTCGCGTCGTGAGCATGTACTCCTTCTCCAAACCGAAACGAAAGTCACCCTCGGTGTCGACGGTGACCTCCGACTGAATGAGGAACGGTAGCCGGTACCGCACTCCGCCGAAACCACGATCCCGCGCACCGTGCACGTTGGTGAAACGGTAACCCAGAGCAGTCGATAGATTGGGGTTGATATAGCGTGACCAGAGGATGTCGATTTCTCGGTCCTCGTGATCACCCGCATCGATACCGGCGTCCCACCGCGCGATGAAGTCGTTCCGACCACGCATGACCATGACTCGTCCCATGGTCATGTGGCTCTGCACTACGCCATCGATGAACAGAAAAGTCGGATTGATCAACTTGGGGTCCAAAGACGGAACATGCTCAGCACCCTGCTCTGCGTAGCTGAAGACACGCGCCATTCCCGCATCCATGTGATAGAGCAAGTGGCAGTGGAAGAACCAGTCACCCGGCTCTTCGTCGGCAACCCACTCGATGACGCGTTTGCCCATGGGCGGGACATCGACCGTGTGCTTGAGCGGAGCGTAATCTCCCTGACCGTTGAGCAGTCGAAAGAAGTGGCCATGCAAGTGCAACGGATGATGCATCATGGTGTCGTTGATGAACTCGATACGCAGAATCTCGTTCGCAGATACGGTGACGACCGACTCCTCCGCGAGCGTTTTCCCGTCGAATCCCCACAGGTAACGCCGCATGTCTCCGGTGAGGCGCATGGTCAGGGTGCGAACGCGCGCCTCGTCCTCTGGCCCCTTGACAAGGGTTGTCGGCTCGATCGATTGGAGAAGCGCGTACGGTGCAAAGGGCCGTTCGGCTGTGGCCGCCATCTTTCCACGCTTCGGATTCACGCTCTCGATCCCTGCGGCGGCGCTCTCGTCCATGGTGTACAGGTTAGGCCTCGGCGGGCTGCTCGCCTCCAAAGCGTCGCCGTCGCCCAACACAACCGAAGCGTAGCCACTGCTATCCTGGGCAGTCGCTCGAAACTCGATGGCTTGGCCCTCGAGCGGCATCGTAATGATGACGTCGTACGTCTCGGCCATGCCCATGAGCAGATGGTTCACCGCGACCGGCTTCACCCGGTGTCCGTCGCTGCCCACGATCGTCAGAGGACCCGCCGCAGAGCTAAGGTGGAAGTAGCTCGAGGCCGCCGCGTTGACCACGCGCAACAGCACGCGCTCGCCCGGTCGCGCTTCGAGCCGCTGCATCGTCGCCCCATTGACAAGGAACGCGTCGTAGTAGACGTCGGAGACGTCCATCGCCGTCATTCGAACGCGCTCCCGGTTGAAGAACGCTCCGAGGTGTCCTCCTCGCCAAGCGTCGAGAAGATTCTGCGCCGTGCCCTTGCGCTGCGCGTACCACTCGCTACCTCGCATCAGGGTGCGCATGACTTCATTGGGGTGCTCGTTGGTCCAATCAGA
>JAJFFE010000205.1 GCA_021776775.1 Planctomycetota bacterium
GTAGGCCCAAAGGTAGCCTCGGTGGGCGCCCGGTTTCTGTTTCTCTGTTTTCAGAACTGGGATCGTCGTTTCATCTGCTTGTAAGCAGTTCGACGCCAGAAGCTCTTCGCGCATTGCAACGACGATCGGTGCGAGTCGATCTTCGGTCTCAATGCCGTAGTGGCACAGCGTCCGATCGGAGATCTCGACGCCGCCACGTCGGAGGATTGCCGATTGGCGGTAGTAGGGGCAGTGGTCCACAAACCCCCTCCGTCAGGATAGTTGCCGGACACCGGTTCATACGTGCTTCCGCACTGCAGGTTGTAGGTCGCCTGAAGGACGAACTGCTCCTGCGCGGTGCCAGAATCAGGACTGCCGTTCCCGATCGCCTCTCCGTGAGAAGTCCATTTGCAATCCACAGCGCTCGCATAGTTTGCGAATGATCCCAAGGCCGCCACTGTTACGAAGAACGCGAAAAGTGCTAGGCGCATCTGCGCCTCCTTTCGAGATGTTCTCAAGGTGAAGGTGTTCCGGACCACCGAGATCCCCAACCGCCACCTCGACCTGCGAGGAGTTCTCGACCGATCTCGTCGATTTGCCGCTGCAGTTCAACGACTAGCGGATCGGCCTTGATCAGCTTCGAATCAAGCACAGCGTACTGATCGCCATCCATGCGAAAGCGAAAGTTCTTGCCACCGTTCTTCTCTCTATAGGCAGTAGACTCCTCTAGTGAGTCGAAACGCTCGCACCTCCCTTGATCAACGAGTCTCTGCGCGACGTCATCTGCAGCCGTCCTGTGATCTGAATACAAACCAAGCATCCGCATTAGCAATTCCTTGTTCTCTGCGGTAACAGGCTCCAGACCACCAGGTATTCTTGTTACATAACCAACCCCATAGTTGTCCGAGCCTGGCTCGTGGAGGAAGACTCCTTTCCCAGCGTAGGCAGCCCAGCCCTTCTGCCGACTCTCGGGCAAATCTTCCAAAGTCACAAATGAATAGCGACGCTCTAAGTCGGAGATAGCGGCACTAGTAATGTCTTCGGAATGTTCCGCAACGCGAGCTGACGGAGGGTCAACATCGACACCCGCAACATCGACCAACGGTACCCTAACGGGCTCATCTGCTTCCGGACTGCACATCTCAGTCACAGCAGATTCAAGCATGCCGATACGATCCGACAGTGACCTGGACAGCGTATCAACGTTGTCTACGCTAACAGCAAGCTGCTCGACCCGTCCGGCTAGTCCGGAGAGCTTGTCAAGTGAGCGTTGAAGGTCTTCGAGTCTCCTCGTCACTGACTCTTGCGTTCGGCCCTGGTCCTTGAGTTGCCTGGCGATCTTCGTGGCAGTCCGGGACTGGACGAAGCAGATAAGAAGCGTGACGACGCAGGTCGTCAAGCAGGCAACGATCCACTTAGGTCCCATCGGCTCTTGGTTCCTTACTCTACTCGGGGGCGAGAAGTATCGAAGAAAACGAGTGGCCCTCAAGCTCTGCCTGCAGTGTACGCAGGGGTGGCGAAAAGCGTCTTCTATGCTTCAACTACGTTTGGAGTTCTCCCCGCCCGACAACCGTCGAATGCCTCGGATCGTGTCGAACCAAAACGGCGCGCCGAGCCCGGCCAAGACCGCCGTCGTCAAGATCCCTAGGAACCACAAGAACGGGCTACGTTTCTCGGCGGGTTTCGTCGGGTCGTCGGTCTCCGGTTCAGCGTCACCGTTACTGTCAGAGGTCCACGCCTTCAAGAGCCCCGCGTGAGGGTATTGCTGAAGGCCGATCGGAAGAACACTACTGCGTAAAAGAGCGAGTTCGTCCCTCGTCGCCCCCAATGACCGCTTGAGCTCCCTTGCGGTGGCCGGCGTCGTGGTCGTCCCGATGTTCGGTTCAACGTTCTTCTTGTAGTGATCGAGCACGGTATCGACGTTGGCGACCACCGACTCCCGGAGCGCCTTGTTCTTGAGGAACGACGAGACGACGTGGATCGAATCCACATTGACGACAACCGCCACCACGAACGCCACACCGGTGGCCCACAGACGGGTGCGCGATCGATAGCTCTCCGAGTACTTCCGCCCGAGCGCTTCGAAACGCTGGCCAAGGGCGTCGAAGACTTCTTCTGAACGATTGCCGAGATGCGATAGGAGCGCGTGCCCGTAGTCCGAACGCTTGATCATCTCGATCAAGTCGTCCGTGTTGAGCCTTGTGCGCTTGTCCTGACCGCTGGCGACGTTGGAGATAATCTGCTCGAGCGCTTCCGACTTCTGCGTGGCCGACTCCAACGCTGCGATCCCCTGATTGGCCGCGTCATGCGATAGCCGCTTCAACTCTCGCATGATCACTGGTTCGAGTTCTTTGGTCTTGTACTCGATCAAGAGCCGCTTGAACGTCTCGGTTCGCGTCGTCGAGACAGTTTGGATTGCCTTGAGCGCCAAGGAAACCAGTGACGCGACCCCGAGCATCGTGAGCGCGAAGGCCAGCGCAACATCGACCATAAACATAGGACTAGGCTCCCTGTCTCTCATCATCCAGCCCAGCGGCGACTTCACCGCTGAGCAACACCCGTCACCACGATACGGGTCAATTGCGCGATCCAGTATCGGGGGCCGAGAACGGCAAGGGAAGTCAAAGCAGCGGGTCGTCACAGGAGACGCTTGCATTGCACGGCGACAAGCCCAATGATCAAGGTCCCTCCTCGTAGCGCCGAACGCGCCGGACCCATCGGAATGCCATGCGCATCACCGTTGTCGCTATCCTTCTCCTCCTCAGTTCGACAACCACCGCGTCGGAGTTCGACGTCGGCCGCTCGTACCTGATCGGGGGGCACTGGTTTCAGTTCGTCGGCGTGGAGCATGGGCACGACCACTGGTTGTACCCTCATGTCGACGGTGTCCACGAGATCTTCGAGGCGGTCGATGATCGCACGTGGACCGGCCTCCTCGGGAGTCGCTTCCGACCGACGCGAGGAACATTCGAGAACCGATTCAACGCGGCCGCAGTGCTGAACGAGCTTCTGCACGAAGACGCCTCTAGAGTTCGTCGCTCTCGCGCCGTTCGGTTGCTCTCGTTGTTCGTCGAACTGCACCCCGCGGAGGAAGCGCCCTACTACCTCCGAGAGTCGCAGCCTCGTTGGGATCGTTACCTCGACGAAGAGGCCAATGCGTGGGTCGCCGATCGGCTCCGCCGCTACAGCGCGTGGACCGAAGGTCTCGACACCGTCGGCACGCGAGTACTATCGGCGCCGCAATCGCTCGACGACAGCGACGACTTCTACGCCAGCATGATCGAAGACGGGTACTTCGATATCGCCGTGATCGGCGGTAACTCGAAGGACGAGGAGAGTGGCAAGACGTACAGCTGGACGTCGTCAGAGGCGCTCCGTGAAATGCTGGAAGCGCGTGGTTTCTCCAGCGACGGCTTTCGCTCGAGCGACGACCCCGCCGTCACGGAGAAGACTGTGCGTCTGCTCGGCCGGGACATTCGCGTTCGCATTCACGTCACTGGAGGCAGCTTCCGCAAACCCCGCATTCGAAGAGCCGTCGCGAACTTCGTCGAGTCCCTCGCCTACGCCGACGTGGTGATCTACCAGGGACACTCCAACAAACTCAGCGGCAAGTACTATCTGTCGGAGTCGAAGAGCTCGTTCTCTCGTTTTCGCATCGGGCTCGGAAGCCAATCGGACCTGGCGCGAAAGTGTCACGAACTCGGTACCAAGCGTTACCAAATCTTCGCGTTGCAGAGCTGCTACAGCTTTGACAAATACTGCCAACCGTTGCGGACGTTCTACCGCGAGCGCTTCCGTGACCGCAACGAGCGGGTCGGCTATCTCGGCACCGCGGAGATCTGCTACTTCCTGGAATTCGTGCCGCGTTACCTCGCCTTGATCGACGGGTTGATCAGCGGCCAAGGCGCGCGTGATCTCGCCCAGCGCATGAATCAGGTCCGCCCCGTCGACGATGCGGCTCCGCTCATTTTCCGCGGGCTACTGCAGGCGCCCGCCACGTTCATCCTGCCGGCCGACACGAGCCTCGACACGTGGACGAATCATGGGCGATCCCGCGGCTACTTGGTCCTTGGTGAAGCGTCCGACGGAAAGACGTACGCCAGCACCGAGCTGTTTCCGCAGAACGATCTCGGCGAGGTGCGCCAAGTCATCGTGCGCAAGCGAGGTGCATACGCGATCGACGATCAGGGTCGTGTCTTGTACTCCGGGAGTGAAACGGGCGGAGTGACGGTCGAGCTACCCGAGACGAAAGCGTCGGGGCTGCGATTCACGTTCGGAGCGTATGCCCACCGCCACGACAAGTGGCGCCTCTACTTGATCAGCGAAAGCGGTGAACTGTTCTACCGCCACCGCAAGGGAGGCGCGTTGACTCGGGTTGCGGGGCAGCCCGGCGAGTTCGTAGCGGTCGGCAACGAGGCTGACGGAACGTTGGCCGCGACTCGCCGCGACGGATCAACATGGGTTCAGATTCGCGGTCGCTGGGAAGCCAGAGAGAAGGCGCCAACGTGGGTGAACGTCACGCCACATCTCGACGGACACGGCGTCGCCGGTCAGCTGTGGCGCGCAGACGAACCACGCGCGCCACGGGGATAAACCCTCTTGCTTACGCGTCGTAGACGCTTTCGATCCGTTCCTGCCGGAGCTTCGTTCGCTCGGGGTAGTGCAGGAAACTACCGTTGATTCCGTTGACCGCCAACTTGCGAAAATCGGCAAGGCCCAACCCGAACATGTCGTGGGCAATCTGCCATTCGCGCGAGAGCGTCGTGTCCGACATCAAGATGTTGTCGGTGTTGAGCGTGACTCGGAAACCGTCGCGGTAGTAGCGTAGGAACGGGTGCTCCTCCAACGAAGCGCACGCGCCGGTGTGCACGTTCGACGACAGGCACATCTCCAACAGAATGCGCTGATCGCGCAGATAGTGAGCGACCAGGCCTTGCGACTCACTCTCGTCCTCGAGTGCCGGCAGATCCTCGTACAACCGAGTCGCGTGCCCGATGCGATGCGCCCCGCAATACTGAACGGCCTGCCAGATCGACGACAAGCCGAACGCTTCGCCGGCGTGGATCGTGATGTTGAAGTTTTCGCGGCGTAGGAATTGGAACGCTTCGAGGTGCTGTTTCGGGGGGTGACCCGACTCGTCACCCGCGAGGTCGAAGCCGACGACGCCACGAGTACGAAAGTCGACCGCGATCTCGGCCATTTCCAGCGACGTCGCCGGGTCCATGTTGCGCAGCGCGCAGACGATCGTTCGCACTTCAACGTCTTTGCCGTCACGCGAGCCTTCGCGAAAGCCTTCGAGGACCGCGTTCATGACCTCCTCGAGGTTGAGCCCACCGGCCACGTGCAGGCACGGGGCGAAGCGAATCTCGCCGTAGACCACGCCGTCGGCGACGAGATCTTCGGCCCGCTCCCGAGCGACCCGTCGCAAGGACTCTTTGGTCTGCATTACCGCCGTGCTCAAGCCGAACCCCTCGAGGTACAGCGGCAGACTGCCGCGCTGCGCTCCACGATGAAACCAATCCGCGAGCTCCTTGGGATCTTCCGTCGGGAGGTCGACGTTCTGGTCACGCGCCATCTCGACGATCGAGGCGGGTCGGAGTCCGCCGTCGAGGTGATCGTGGAGGAGCACTTTCGGAAGTTTGCGAATCGTCTCGAAATCAAGCGTCATGGAGAGTCCTTTCGGGGACCCCCGATCTTACGCTTCAGCGCGCAGCGGGAAAGAGGACATTCATGTCGACTCCTTCTCGTCGGCACATCGCGCCGAGGAATTGGCGCACGGTTCCCGAAGGCAGGGCACGATTCTCGACGGAACGCCGCACTTCGACATCGCTCGCTAACCACGCCCGTGACTTCTCGTGCACGGAGGCCGCAACCGGCGAAGCGTACAGGTAAACGATGAGGGATCGCGCCTGAAGCTCGGACAGCGACGGAAGCGGATCCGTCAGAGCAAAAGTAGTGTAAAGCCGGGACACGACCGTGTGAAAGCGCTCCGCGACGTCGGGTCGATCAATACCGTAGCCCTTGCCGTAGACGTTGTAGTACAGGGACTCTAACGCCTCGAAGATCTCCCGCCCCTGCTCGACTTCGGACTCGACCTCGGCGCGCAGCGCCGCCGCGACGAATTCTTCGGTCGTTCCCTCGACCCCAAAGTCCCCTTGCAGGCGCGCAAAGTAGCGCGGAGCGAGCTCGGCCCCGCCGAAGAAGTAGGCGGTCGTCGTCGCCGCTTCGAGGTCAGCGCGAAACAGGTCGCGAACATGATCGACCGAGTTGGTGAACCGGGCCAGCTCGTACGCTCGAATGAAGAGCGGTTCGGGTACGCGGCTGAATCGACCGGTCACGGGATCTCGTTCTATCCGCCCCGATTCGAAGGCGAGTTTGCGCAGACAAATCAGGAGTTCCGGCCGATCGAGCACCACGATGTAATCCGACTCCGCCGGCACCAGACGCACCGACACTTTCTGACGGGCGCGTCGCAACGCCCCTTCGACCACCCAGTACGCGCCATGGCTCGCCTCGTGTCGCCAATCGAACGGCCCGAGCACTTCCATCATGTCGAGCATGAGGTGCGGATCCATGTTGAAACGCTGGCGAATGACGAGCGCGCGGAGGAACGAGACGAACCGAGCGTGTAGACCGCGGTCGCTCAAATCATGGCGAAGCCGGAGCAACGCCTCCTCTTTCGGGGTAGCCGGATCCTCGAGATCAGAGCCCGTGAATAGCAGCAAGAACGGAAGTTCGAGCCGGTAATCCAACTCGGCGATCTGCCGAAAGACTTCCTCGTAGCTTGGCTCCGCTTCGACGAGATCGGCGGACGTCGCGGGAGAGATGGCAATCGGACGAAACCACTCGACTCGCGCCGCCTCCACCGCTGAGTCGTCCGCGGGCGTCGGCGGTGGCCCCAAGAGACGGTCCCACTCACGCGCAATCGCCGTCTTGTAGTAGCGATGTGATTCGTCGAGCGAATCCCCTATCTTGAAGTAGTAGATGTAGGCGAGCCACGTATGGAGGTGAAGGCTCAGCGGATTGATCTTCAACCCCCGGGTGCGGATCAAGTCGATGCCCGCCGAGACCCAGCGCCATCGTTCCGTGTCGGTGTCCGCTTGCCGGCTCACGTTGAACGCCAGGTTCCACGCCTGAAACGTCCACACTCGCTCGAATCGTGGAGACAGGTTCGTGATCCAACCCGCCAACTGCGCCGCTTCGTGAACTCGGTTTTCTTCCTGGAGCTTGGTCGCGCGCATCCACATGAAGTTGATGGCCCAGCTGCGAAATCCTCCCAAGGCGGCGTTGATCAGCGCAAGGTCCGGCGGCATCTGTGCGTTGCGTTCGGAATCGACGGAGATCTCCAGGGAGTCGCGCTCGGCGCGGATCGTCGGTTGCAACCACGCGATGGCGCCGAAACAGCACAGCGAGACAAGCAGACTCGTGGCGAGAACGCTCTGGTTCGGTTTCATACTTGAACCCTCGCCAACTCACGACGCCGAAAGACAACCAAGGCAACGACCCCCACCGAGCCGGTCCACACCAGTCCGATCCACAAGATTGACTGTCCTACCACCGCGACGGTCACGACACGCCCATCGACCAAACTCGTCGTCGGGGTGACCTCTCCGTACTTGCGAAGCGCTTGAGCGATGACCAGTCCAAACCTCTCGATAGAGTCGAGCACGGCGTCGATGGGATCGGTCGCCGGCTGTTCGTGGGAGTGCGAGTGGGAGTGGGAGCCGCCGTGCGAGTGACCCGACTGGGTCAAACGCCCGCGGCTATCCTTGTAAAGCGTCCCGCCCGGCTCCATCGATGACGTGATGAGGTAATCGCTCGCTGACGCCACGATGGTAATCAACGCGACCGTTAGAGTAGCAACCGGGAAGCTGAGGAAGCTCGCGGCGAACACTGCCATCGCAGCCACGAACCCAAACTTCACGAGGTAGATCAACAGAGTCCGGGCCAAGTTGTTGGCGAAGTTGGTCGCCGGCTGCACCACTTCGAGCGCGTGCAGTTCGGTGAAGTCGATCGGGCTTTCAGATTCCTTGTCGCGAAACTGGATCCTCACGAAAACCGAACGCGGCTCGGAACCTTCTTCGAGCGCGATCACAGTCGTCTTGCCGACGCCGAGCAGCTCGAGTTCTTCTTTGGCCTTGTCGACCGCAGCGAGCGAATCCCCAATCTGGACGATCACTTCGATTTGATCGCCAAGTGGCGGCGGATACATGCGGGCACAAAGATGCAACGCGGCCGGTCCGGGACGCACGTTCTCGAAACAATAGGTCCGGCCCTGATCCGGCGAAATCCTTCGTCGCTCGTCGAGAAACCGGCTCCACGCGAAGTCTAGAAACGCTTCGGCGCCGAGCACCTCGCGACGTCGCGAGTTGCGGGTCGCGTACTCTGGCAGGTACTCCTCGAAACGCCGACGCGTTTCCGGATCCGTGGCATCGTTCGAGGGAATGTCGAGGTACGGGCTGAGCACCTGGGCGCGCGCTCGAGCGACTTCGGACTCGTCTTCGCACGTACGAACCTGGAGCTCGACCCATGCATAGAGGTGTATCCCGGCGCCGAACAGGAGCACCCCGTCGAGCAGGAGGACGCCGAGCCACTTACCGATCAAGAACGGGGTGCGCCCCACCGGCTTGGTCAGCGCCGAATAGATCTGCTTCTCTTCGAACTCACTGGCCACGCTGCCACAACCGAGCACCATGGTCATGATCATGCCGAGCGTGACGACGCCGCCGATACCGTACGTCAGCAGATTCCGAATCCGGAACAGCAACGGATCCCGAGGGTCGAGGCCCCATGCCACCACCGCGATGAAGACGATCGAACTGACGAACACGAATGTCGCAACTCGCTTGCGCGACCCTTCGTCGACGACGTTACGAGCGACCGCCAGGAGGGGAGGACCGTAGCCCAGTGCCGCACGAACCCCTCGCAGCGCCAACCACATCAGCGCGCCGACGGCCACCGGCAACAGGATCAACGGAAGAACGCCCAACTACTCGCCCTCGCGTTCGTGGGTCGACACCGGTGTGTCGACCGCCCTCGGCGTTGACGCTCGCGCGTCACCACGAAGAAATGCGGCCAGTTGTGACCCCGACCCGGCGCCGCTCGTCTCTCGTCCTTCCGCCTCCGCCTGCGCCACGAGTTCGAGGAACCGCGACTCGAGTCGTTGGCGCGGAGTGCTCGCCTCGAGCAATTGGCGGCCGGACTTTGCGATCGTCTCTCGAACACGAGAGAGCGTCTCCTCATCCAGTTGCTCGGTCCGCAGAATCATCTCACGCGAGACTTCGAGCAGTTCATCCACTGTGCCCTCGGCCAAGATCTTCCCACCGAACAACACCATGATCCGGGAGCAGACTTGCTCGACGTCGGCCAACAGGTGGCTGGACACCAACAACGTCTTTCCGCGACGGGACAGCTCGACCAAGAGGTCTTTCACTTGCCGTGTGCCGATCGGGTCGAGTCCACTGGTCGGCTCATCGAGCACCACGAGGTCGGGATCGTTGATCAACGCCTGCGCCAACCCCAAACGACGCTGCATTCCCTTCGAGTATTCCCCGACACGTCGGCGCTTGACGTCGGCGAGTCCAACCATCTCGAGCAGTTCATCGATGCGTTGTCGACGCTCAGTTCGGTCGAGTCCGAAGAGCCGTCCGTAGAAATCGAGCGTCTCGCGCGCGTTCAAGAACGGATACAGATGGGTCTCTTCCGGGAGGTAGCCGACGCGAGACTTCGCCGCCACGTCGCTGGGCGCCTGCCCGAACATGGTCACAGTCCCGCTGGTCGGGAACAACAGCCCAAGGATCATCTTGATCGTCGTCGACTTGCCCGACCCGTTGGGACCGAGGAGCCCGAAGACGTCACCCGGATACACCTTCAGGTCGAGATCGGTGACGGCGCTCACCCGCGAACGCAGCCAGAAGTCGCGAAAGCGCTTGCTCAACGCCTTGCATTCGACGATCGGCGCGCCCACGCCGCGCCTAGCATTCTGCTTCGGGGCATCCTGGTTCAGGGCACCCTGCTTCAGAACCTCGTCGCTCGGGCCACCACCCTCGTTAGCACCGCCGCTCATGAGTACCGCCGCTCATCGTCACCATCCGTACTGACAGTTACCGCGAGCCAGTCGCCCACGATAGCGCCAAGCATGTGCGCTCTTGACCGAAGAGCCAGAGCCGTGCGCCGGATCTTAGCCGCGGGTCAATCGAGCTGCCACTCCGCGTGCGAAGACGAACGAGACCGGGTTCTGTTGCGGACTCGCGCCGAAGCTGCAACGACTAGTCGAAGGCGGCCGTCCAAGGTACCCTCACGCGTCCGTGTCTAAGAGCCTAATCACGCCGGAGGCCTATACCGAGTGAAGCTGAGCCAAGTTCTCGCCGTCGCGCGCAACACGTTCACGGAATCGATCCGGCAGCCCATATCTATGGTGCTCCTGCTGCTCGCCCTTGGCGTGCTGTCCCTGAATCCGGCAATCAGTTCGTACACCCTCGAGGATGACGACGCACTCCTTCGCGACATCGGCTTGAGCACGATCTTCGTCGCCGGCTTGTTTCTCTCAGCGTTCACCGCCGCCGGTGCGTTATCGGTGGAGATTCGCCGCAAGACCGTTCTATCCGTGGTGAGCAAGCCGATCAGTCGCCCCACGTTCATCGTCGGTAAGTACTTCGGCGCATTGGCGGCAGTCGCCATCGCACAGTTCCTCTGGTCGCTGGCGCTCTTGTTCACGCTTCGCCACGGGACCCTGATGACGGTTCGCGAGCCGTATCACGAACCGGTCATCTTCTTCGGTCTGGGCGCGTTGGTACTCGCCACGGTCCTCTCCTCGGTCGGGAACTACTTGCGCGGGTACAACTTCGCGTCGTCGTTTCTGTACAGCCTTTCGATCCTGCTGTCGATCGCCATGGTTCCAGCGTTCATGTACGACGCGAAGTGGAATCGGGTCGAGTTCTGGTCGCAGTTCGATCCACAGCTCCTGCTCGCGATCTTCCTCATCGCGCAGGCGCTCGCCATTCTCTGCGCCATCGCGGTTGCCGTCGCGACCCGCCTCGGTCAGATGACCACGCTCACGATTTGCACCATTATCTTCCTCGCGGGGCTGACGGCGGAGTACTTCATCGGGCCGTACGTCGACCACTCGGGGAGCGCGCGCGCCATCTACGCGGCCCTGCCTAACCTTCAGTATCTGTGGCTCGGGGAAGCGCTCCTGGAGGGGCGACGCGTTTCGGGACTGTACGTCATCATGACGACCTGCTATTCCGGGCTCTACGTCGCCGCAATCCTCGGGATCGCGACGGCGCTGTTTCAAACTCGCGACGTCGGCTGATCGCCGCAGACGTCGCGCTCTTGCCGAAGGAACGACCCGTGGCCCTCTTCACCGCCGAGCAGCAACGGTTCGCCGAAGCCGCTTCCGGAATTTCGTACTGCAATCCTTTCCTCCCCGAACGCATCGAATGGGAGAAGAAAGCACTCGGCGAAGAGTTCACCGAGAGCGACTGGGTGTGGCATCCGGAAACCAATCCGACGTGGGCGTTCCCGAACATCACGTTGCTCACAACCAAGGCGACGGAGATCTCCAACTCGGTTATCAGCAAGCTCGTCGGCGGTACAAAACCGACCACCGAAGAACTGAAGATCTACGAGGACTTGGTCTTGTTCACGCTGTACCACGAATTCGAGGACCGCATCCTCGAGACCGTGGAGAAGCAGATGACCGAATCGCGATCGACCAAGATTACGTACTTCCCGAAGTTTCTGGAACGGTTCGGTCAACTCACCGACATCGAGGGCGTCGAAGTTCTTCGCGAACAGCCGGCTCACTTGTTTGCACTGTTCTTCCATCTCCGGCGTGCGTTCTTTCACATCTTTTCGAACTTGGTCGGATCCTCGGCGGCCATGGCGCGGCTCCGCGGAGGCATCTGGCAGTCGATCTTTACGCATGATCTCCGGCGCTACCGAACGACGCTCTACAACCGCATGGGCGACATGACGACGTTGATCACCGGCCCGTCGGGTACCGGCAAAGAGCTAGTGGCACGAGCGATTGGCTACTCTCGCCATCTCCCCTTCGACCCGACGACCCAGAAGTTCTCGGAGGACTTCAGCTGCTCGTTCCACGCGCTGAACCTCTCGGCCCTGTCGAGCACCTTGATCGAGTCCGAGCTGTTCGGACACCGGCGGGGATCGTTCACCGGGGCACTCGATGATCACGCCGGCTGGTTCGAAGTCTGTGGCGCCCTCGGCAGCGTGTTCTTGGATGAGATCGGAGAACTCGAAACATCGATCCAGGTGAAGCTGCTGCGCTTGCTGCAGACGCGAACATTTCAACGCATCGGGGATACCGCGAATCTGAACTTCCAGGGGAAGGTCATCGCGGCGACCAACCGCAATCTCGAACTCGAAATGCAAGAAGGCCGGTTCCGCGAGGACTTCTACTACCGACTCTGCTCGGACATGATCGAAACGCCATCGCTGGCCGAGCAGCTGAACGACAATCCCGTCGAGCTACGGCGCCTCGCCAGCTTCATCTGTCATAGGATTCTCAATGGCGAAGCGGCCGAGGAACTGACCGACGAGGTCGTCACCTGGGTGGAGTCGAACCTCGGGCTTCGCTACGAATGGCCCGGCAACTTCCGTGAACTCGAACAGTGCGTGCGCAACGTGCTGGTACGCGGCAGCTATCGTCCGAGAAAGGGCGCCCCACGCAGCTTCGCCGGAGCGCTGGTCGCGAAGCTCGACTCTGGGGATCTGACCGCCGACGATCTGGTTCGTCGATACTGCACTCTCGTCTACTCGAAGACCCAGAACTACGAAGAGACCGCGCGCCGTCTCAATCTCGATCGGAGAACGGTCAAGGCGAAGATCGACCCCGACCTCTTGGAAGAACTGCAGACCGACCGATAATCCCGTCGATTCGCCAGAACCAGGCGGCACCGAGGCGCGGCAACCGACGCCGCGGCAAAAGGTCCGACCGCGGTTGGGTCGACAACTAGAGAGTGCAGTACGGCGGGCTTTGACGTAAAGGTGGACGATCCAGTGGATTCAGAGCGGTACGACGTCCTGGTGATCGGTGGCGGGATCCATGGGGTCGGCGTCGCTCAAGCCGCCGCCGCGCGCGGTCACAGCGTCCTCGTCCTAGAACGCGACCGCCTCGCCGCCGGAACCTCGAGCCGCTCCAGCAAACTAGTCCACGGCGGTCTTCGGTATCTCGCGACTTGGCAGTTCCCGCTGGTGCGCACCTCTCTTCGCGAGCGCGAGATCCTGCTCCGGATCGCTCCGCGTATCGTCAAGCGCGTACCATTCTTCATCCCGGTCTACCCGACGAGTCGATACGGCAGCCTGCGACTGCATGCCGGGCTCGGGCTGTACTCCCTGCTCGCGGGACGCGGAGAGCAATCGCGATTCAGCCGGCTGGACCCGGACGAGTTCGGCGACCTCGACGGACTACGCACGGATTCACTGCGCGCGGTCTTCCGCTATCTCGACGCACAAACCGACGACATCGAGCTCACTCAAGCCGTGATGCGTTCGGCCAAGCAGCTCGGCGCCGAACTTCGCTGTCCCACCCGCTTCTTGGAAGCTCGGCGTGAGGGCGATCACTACCGAGTCACGTTCGAGGACGGCGATCGAGGGACAGAGCAGTGCATCGCGAGAGTCGTGGTGAACGCGGCAGGCCCGTGGATCACTCAAGTCCTCGACCGTTGTCACCCGGTGACGAAGACCCACGCCATCGATCTCGTACAGGGGGCCCACCTCATTCTGCCGCAAAGAATGAATCGGGGCGTGTTCTACGTGGAGTCGATCGACGATCACCGCCCCGTGTTCGTCATGCCGTGGTACGAAAACACGTTGCTCGGGACGACAGAGACGAAGTTCGACGGAGACCCCAGCCAAGTCAGCGCCCTCCCCGAAGAGTGCGACTACCTACTGAGAACGTACCGGCACTACTTCCCGGACCACGTGGACGAACCGATCTCCAGCTTCGCAGGACTACGCGTGCTCCCGAGATCGACGAAGAGTGCCAACGCTCGCCCACGAGAAACGATTCTTATCCGCGACAGCAAACGAGACCCGCGACTCGTCACTATCGCCGGCGGCAAACTCACCGCCTACCGAGCGACAGCGCAAGACGTGCTCGACGTCCTGCGCCCCTCGCTCCCGGACACAACCACGATCGCCGACACCGCAACGCTCGCAATCTGAGTCTCGGAGGACGGACGTGATCGAGATACGACGTCCCCTGTACACGTACGTACCGATGTGGCGCATAATAGAGTCATGAGTTCACGAGTTCTCGTTATCGATCAAGGTGGGCAGTCGACTCGAGCGTGCGTCGTCAGCGCCGCGGGTGTGGTGGAACGCTCGGCGCGGCGGTCCGTGGCAACGCAGCGCGCGGCTGGGCGCGTCGAGCACGACGCGAACGAAGTGGTGCTATCGGTCCTCGACTGCGTCGACGAGCTGTTGTCCGACTCCTCGGCCCCCGACTCCTCGCCCTCCGAGATTGCGGGCGTCGGACTCGCAACCCAACGTTCGAGCTTACTCGCTTGGGATCGCGATACCCTTCAGCCGTTGACGCCAATTCTGAGCTGGCAAGACTGTCGCGGCTCCGAAGCGCTATCGAAACTAGAACTCGACGTAGCGCAGATCCGAACGACGACCGGCCTCCACCCGTCACCTCACTACGGCGCAAGCAAGTACAGCTGGCTACAGAAACTCGACGACCGCGTCATCGACGCCGGGAATCGTGGGGTCCTTCGCATGGGACCGATCTCGTCTTATCTCACAGCGCGCCTCACGGATGAGCGAACGTCGTACGTCGACCACACGAATGCACAACGAACCCTCTTGTGGAACGTCGCGCTGCGCGATTGGGATGCCGACCTTCTCCGGTTGTTCGACGTCTCCCGAGAGTCGCTCCCCCCTTGCGGGCCGTGTCTCGGTCCACTCGGCTGGGTGAAGCGCTCGGGTCGGGCTATTCCCTTGCTTGCCGTCACCGGCGATCAATCCGCCGCGCTCTACGCGAACGGGACTCCCGATCCCGAGGTTGCGTACTTGAACCTGGGGACAGGAGCGTTCCTGCAGCGGATGCATGCGAACCGTGCTCCGGCGGGACTACTCACCAGTGTCAGCGCGTTACCGAGTGACGGGCGGTCGTCGGTTTGGGAGGGCGCGATCAACGGCGCGGGAGCGGCTCTAGCCGTCGAAAGTGAACGGTTGGGGATCGACGCGATGGAGTCTCGACTCGACACAGCGCTCAGAAACTTGGACGAAGAGCCCCCGCTGTTTCTCAACGGCGTAGCTGGACTCGGATCTCCGTACTGGGACGCGAGCTTCCAAAGCGAGTATCTGGTCGACGACAAGTCGTCACCTATGGCTCGGCTGATCGCCGTCGCGGAGAGCATCGTGTTCGCAGTTGCGGTGAATCTCGAACTCATGGAGTTGCACGGCGGTGCCGTCGAATCCGTCGAAGCGACCGGAGGGCTGGCACGCTCGGAGCCACTGCTAGCGCGTTTGGCGACCCTCATCGATCGGCCGGTCGTACGCCGAACGAATCCCGAGGCGACGGCGCGAGGGCTCGCGTTCTTGACGACGGTCGCTACCGAATCCAGCGAGGAGGAATCCATCGATACCGCCACCGAGGGTGCGTGGATTGCGAACGATAGGGAGCAGATCACAGCCTGCGCGTGTCCCGGGATCCAAGATCGCTACCGGCGCTGGCGCAACGCAGTCGAGAGCAGGATCCGATAGCTTGACTTGGTTTTACCTGGCTGGCGCCAAGGCGAAAGCCGAGCCACGCTGCTGGTCAGTCGGTGGTCGTAGCAAACGTCCAGAACTGATCTTCACTGTCGACCGCGCAATAGATGCGATCCCCCCAGAACATGTCGGCCGGCTCCATGACGATTTCAGCGCCCGCTGCCCGGGCCGCCTCGCAATGGGCGTCAGCGTCATCGACAAAGTGGTAAACGCTAGCGTTCACGCTTCCTTGGCTCTTCGGACTCTTCACCGGGCGCAACGCTCCGGCGGTTCCGGCCGGACCGAGCATGACGACACCGTCACCCAAGCGCAGTCGAGCGTGAAGAGCGGGTCCGTCGTCCTCGCGATGCACAAACTCCTCGCGAAAGCCGAACGCAGCCGAGAGAAACTGCAGAGCGCCGTCAATATCGTCGTAGAACAAGTACGGCACACATTGCGGCATTCCCGTGGGTCGATTCATGGCGCAGCCCTCGCGTTCTATCTCAAGAAAAAACTCGCCCCCGAGGCATTGCCTCGGAGGCGAGTTCAAACGTCATTCAGCAGTTACGTGCAAGTGTCTAGACGGGGCGACGGCCGCCGCGACGCTGACGCTGCAGTTCTTCTGCTTGCAGAGCACTGTCTTCGTTCTTGTCGAGCTCTTTGAACATACCCTCGACGTCAGCCTTGGTCTTCTCGGCGAGGACGCGGGTGAGCATGCTGTCAAATCCGCGGGCGCCGCGGGCGCCACCACGACGGCCGCGTCGGCCTTCGGCTTCACCCTCGGGAGCAGCCTCGCGCTCCGGGCCCTTCATGAGCGCGGTAACTTGCTCGGCCGTCAAGATGCCGTCTTTGACCTTCAGGCCGCCCTTGAACTCTTTCCACTCGTCGATGGTGATCTCGCGGTTGGAGTCTTTGTCGGCGAGTTGAGTCATACCGCCGAGAGCCTGCTGCGTGTAACGCGCCGCGAAGTTCGGAGTCTCTTTCTTCTCTTCTTTCTTCGGCTCGTCGTCTTGGCTCAGGAGACCACCGCCGCCTTCGCCGCCACCCTGGCCGCCGCGGCGTCCGCCGCGGTTACCACGATCTCCACGACCGCCACGACCGAACGCTTCCTCACGCTGAAGAATGCCGTCGCTGTTCTTGTCTAGCTCCTTGTGGATGACATCGAGGTCACTGACTTCGAGCTTGCCGTCTTTGTCTTTGTCCATGAGCTGCGTGAAGATAGAAGTGGCGAGTACGCCGGTATCGACGAAGCCGTCTTTGTCGGTCTTGAGCCCCGAAAAGAAGCCCTTCCACTCAGCGCCGGAAACGTCACCACTGAAATCCTTGTCGGCGGCAACGGCGATCATCGGGGCCATCATGGCGCCCATGTTGAATCCACCACGTCCGCCGCGCTCACCACGACCGCCGCCACCCTGCGCCGCTACCGTACCGGCGGCCAGAACGACGATCGCGAAAGTCATACAAATTGTTCGCATCAGTTGTCCTTCTCTTCCCGAGCGTTCGGCTCGAGCTGCTTGGTTTCTACGTTGTCTGTTACAGATTCTTTTCGATCGGGTCGCGGACCGCGGCGGCCCCGACGGCCGTCACCGCGCCGACCGCCTTCACTCCGTCGATCACCGCGGCCCCGGTCCCATCCTCCGCGGCGACGCGAAAGACGTTCTCCGACGAACCGTTCGAGATCTTCGGCGGAGAGAACCTCCGCCAATTTCGAGTCACGCTCCGCGATGAGTTCGCGGTACTGCTTCTTTGCCTCTGGAGAGTGGCGTCCACGACCACGCATCAGAGTTGACTGCTGGTCGTAGTACGCCGTGAGCACCGTTCGGACTTGCGTCCTAGTGTTTTCGTCGGTCGTCGCGTTCTGCTCGAGCCAAGCGATCGATTGATCGAGGCTCGCCATTCGCCACTCGCGCCACCGTTGATCGTTGAGTTCCTTCAAACGATCGAGCTGTTCCATCGTCAGAATGCTATCGACGCGCTCTTTGGTTGCTCGCAGATACTCAGCCATGTCTTGTTCTCGACGACGCACTTCATCAGTCGTATCCGAGACCAAATTTTCTAGCTCCTGGATCTGCTGCTCCGACATTCCGATCTCGGTCGCGAAGCGCTTCACGTTCGAGATGTGGGGGCCCATTCGACGCATGTCCCGCGGGGCATCCGCTTGGGACGGCTCGGCCACGGCGCGCAAAGATTGACCGCGGGCGAACCAGCCGATGCCGAAGACCATGGAGCCAAAGATGATCACCCAAGCGTAAAGCCTCATCGAGTCCCCCGGTCGAACAGCAGTGCCGCCACAATGGAGCTGGAGTCTGTCACGTCGTCGACCTCGTCTTCGAATTCCAGCACGGCCGGGACGCCGACGTCGCTCTTGTTGACGATTGTGTTACCCGACCCCAGCGGACTCATCGCTTGAAACATGATCATCGCTCCGAAGACCATCGCGGCGGCAAAGCTCAAGTGACGGAGCTGACGCTCATCTCGGTCCCGCCGCACGCGACGCGGCGATCGACCGGCGATGGAACTCGCCACCCGTTGGGAGAGCGAAGTCTCTTCTGGTGGATGGCCTCCGAGCTCGCTCCGCAGAGCGCGTTCGAATCCGTCCCATGAACCGTTGTCGTGAACACTCATGATCACTCCCAGAGGAACGCTCGCGTTCCGTTCTTGCTACCCTTCTTCGGGAAGCGCTTGGCTCGCCGCGTCCGTCTCGTGTATTCGCATCAGCTCTTCCAGCTTCGCCCGGCCGCGGTGGATCAGCGATCCCACCGTACCGCTCGTACAACCGAGAACTTCTGCGATCTCGTCGTAGGTCTTCTCTTCGACACCGTGCAGAACAATCGCTGCACGCTCTCGGGCCGACAACTTTGCCAGAAGCGGCAACACGCTGTCTTCGGCCTCGGTCACTGACTCGCTTTCGGCGGAACTCGGGTCTTGCCCAAGGTGCTGAATCTCGTCGATCGATACCCACCGGCGCCACTTGGTCCGCCAACGCGTTCGAGCTCGCAGTGCTTCGCGTACCGCAACTCGGTAGATCCACGCGCCAAAAGGTGCCTCACGTCGAAACGTCTCGAGCCGCCGATACGCGATCAGGAACACTTCCTGAAGCACGTCTTCGCAGATCTCACGATCGGCGACGATTCCCAGCACGGTCCCCCGAAGCTGAGACTCGTGCCGCCGAACCAGCTCGGTGAACGCGTCGGTATCACCGGCCGCAATGCGGTCGAGACACTCGAGATCGGGATCGACGTCCGCTTCCGATTCCACGGCGCCCTGTTCCTTTTCCGTGCTCCACCCGACTTCAGCCACTTCTGTCAGCGACGAAGTAAGCAAACGGAGTCGGTCGTATGGTGTCTTCTTGCACGATTTTGCTATGACTAGTGTGGACCCCGGCCGGCGCGGGGCCAACCCGCATTGTCGCGCGACTCGACCCGAGGGAATAGCCACTCATGCCCTTTCCGTTTCTTATCTTCGGACTTTCGGCCGCGGCCTCCGCGGTGGTCAGCGCGGTCGGCGCCGTTTTCGGACTCGGCGGCGGAGCCGGGTATCTCAGCTACCGCGGCACATCGACAGCAAAGGACCGACGCGCCGCGCGCCGCGGCCGGCGGTCTCTGCGTAAGGAAGCTGTTCGGCAGCAAGGACTTCTGGGGCGACTCCGCGGCCGGATTCGAGGCGCGCTCGAGCGAACTCAGGCGCAAGAAACGGAGGGGCGCATCCAGCGCGCTCCGGTGGAGGTCCTCAAACCTCGAGTGGCAGGCCGGATCCGCTGGAACTCCCTGGCCGACGCCGGAATCCAGACGATCGCCGACATTCGCGCGAAAACTCGGGCGGAGCTCACCGCTCTCGACGGAATCGGAGAGAAGAGCGCCGACGAGCTGATAACCGCGGCCGCCGAGTGGCGGCAAGAGCTGACGAGCGGACCACCCCGGGCGCCGGACGCGGAGCTCCACAGCCGACGCTCCGTCGAAGTCGCGCGCCGCGCTGTGGCATATCAGGACGCCCGAGCCGCTCTCGGTCCGGTCGCGGCTGAACTCACGACCACCATCGACCGGTTGAACCGTCAAGCCGCCGAAGCGAAGCGGGCCGGCGGATTCTGGACTTGGCTCTTTCGTCGACGCGGCCCCAAATGGGAAGAAGCACAACGTCTCTCCCGCGAACTCCGCGAAGAGACCGAGCGCGCCCTCCCCCTGATCGAACGCGCGGCCGCGGCTAGAAAAGAGGCTAAACGCGCCGCAAAAGCGAAGCACACGGCGGACGCCGTCCGGCAACGCTACCGCGACGAATTCGCTTCGCTCGCCTCTGACATCGAAGCGTCCACTCGGGACGAGAAGGGTCTCGCGTCACGGCCCGCCAACGAACTCGACGATTCAACCCTCGCCACGATCGAACGCACGAAACTCGCCGGCGAAGGGATCTCCGTCGGGCTGCGCCGCTACCAGCAGTTCGGCGCAAAGTTCTTACTCGCCCAACAGCGCACCATTCTCGGCGACGAAATGGGGCTCGGTAAGACGATCCAAACTCTCGCCGCCATGGCGCAGATTTGGAACGAACGCTCACGGGCGCACTTCGTCGTAGTGGCACCGGCGAGCATCGTGATCAACTGGGAACGCGAATTCAAAGACAAGAGCTACCTGCCCGCGATCGTCGCCCACGGACGCGACAAGCAGTCGAGCGTGGAGACGTGGCTACACAACGCCGGAGCGCTTGTCATCTCGTATGCGACCTTGCGAGCGTACCCACTGCACGAAGAACTCGACACCGCCGGACGGCAAATCGACATGTTGGTCGCCGACGAAGCGCACTACGTCAAGAATCCCGATGCGGCACGATCGCAGGCGGTCGGTCAACTCGTGGAACGAAGTGACCGGGTTGTGTTCTTGACCGGAACCCCGATGGAGAATCACCCGCGCGAGTTCGCGGAGCTGTTGCAACGGTTACAGCCGCGGGTGCGGATTCCGGTATCGCCGGACGACTTCGATACCGCCCACGCCCATTCGACCGCCAAGCGCTTCCGGGAGGCGATTGCGCCGGTGTACCTCCGACGCAACCAGGTCGATGTACTTCTCGAACTCCCTGATCGCATCGAACTCGAAGAGTGGGTGCAGTTGACGCGCGAACAGTCCGAAGCGTATCGCGACGCAGTGGATAGTTCGTCGTTCATGAAGATGCGTCAAGTGGTGACGCTCCCGCCAGAGGGAGACGGCGAGTCGAGTCGAGCCGCACTGTCGTCCAAGTTTCGGAGACTCGACGAACTCCTGCATGACCACGCAGAAGAGGGTCGCAAGGTGCTCGTCTTCTCGTACTTCCTCGCCGTTCTGGCTGAGGTTGAACGACGCTACGACACAGTCGGCTGCATCTCAGGGGGAGTCAGTGGCGAGGACCGTTTCGCCATGATCGACGACTTTTCGAAGCGCGAAGGGCACGCCATCCTGAGTGCCCAGATCACGGCAGCCGGACAAGGGCTCAATCTGCAAGCGGCGTCCGTCGTCATCCTTCTCGAGCCGCAGTACACGCCGACTATCGAGGCGCAAGCGATCGCCCGAGCTCACCGGATGGGTCAGACGCAGAGGGTCATCGTGCATCGCCTTCTCGCCGCGGATACGGTCGACCAACGATTGGTCGAGATTCTGTCGGAGAAGGAGTCGCTCTTCGACGCGTACGCGCGGGAGAGCGTGGCAAAGGATGAGAACCCAGAAGCCATCGAGGCGCACTTGGTGAAGAAGATTCTCGAGATCGAGCGAGACCGACTCGCGTCTGGGGCTGCCTGAGCGACGAAATCGCCGTTGAGGCAAACCCCGCGATCGACCGATCATCGATGAGGAGGTCTCCATGTCCGGATCCGAGAAGAAACCAGACGCCAGCGAGAAGAAGAAGTCTAGCTGGCGCGTGAAGTCGTTCGTCTGGGCGACCCACGTCTTGTTGGCGGCGTCCCTCGGTGGACTCGCCGTCCACTACACGGTCCGTGACGAATGGTCGGTCCTCGCTCCGGTGTTCTACTTCTTTCCCCCGGCCGCCGCATTCCTGTTCGCGCTCCCGTCCCTGGCGATCGCCATGCGCAAACGGGCGAAGCTACGACTATCGCTCTCGACCCTGGCGGTCTGTGCGGCGGCGGTCGCGGTATGGCAGTGGGATTACCGGCCGACGAGTGCCGCGGAAGCGATCAACACCGGAGGTCCGAGGACCCGAGTCGTCGCGTGGAATCTAGCCGACGCGTTTTGGGGCGTGGAGACTGCCGGAGATGGCGTCGAGGCGCTGGCACCCGACGTCGCCGTGCTCTTCGAAGCCCCCACCCCCGATGAAAGCCGCGAAATTTTCGGTCGACGTTTCCCGCGGTGCGTCGTGGCACCCTTCTCCGAAGACGGTCTGGTGATCGTCAAAGGGTCGATCGCTGACGTCTACAAGAAGACCCTCGAGGGCGGCAGCGTTGCGCTGATCGAAATCGACGTCGAGCACGGCTACCTGGCCCTCGCGATCATCGACTTGAGTCCAACGTCGTTGACGAGCCGAGAGGAAGACCTGAAGGCAGCGCGCGCTGCGATCGAGCGGTGGCACGGGCGCGGGCGAGAGCCAATCGTCCTCGTGGCGAGTGTTCACATGCCGCGCAACTCGGTACTGCTCGACCGGCACCTCGGAGGGCTGGGACTGCGCGAAACGTTCCTCGCCGCAGGATCGGGTCTCGGTACCGGTTGGCCTTCGTGGCTCCCGGTCTACCATGGTGAGCAGTTCTGGATCTCTCCGGAGCTAAGCATCGGTCGATCCTCGGCGGAGTGGTCGCTGCGTTCCGATCACCTACCGTGGGTCCTGGAAGTGAGCCGACGTTGAGCGAATCCGCAACCCCCCTCGCAATCGCGTCTATCGGGGATCGAGTCTTGTCGCCGACGCGACCTCCGTTCCTGATCGCCGAAGCGGGCGTCAATCACGACGGTCAGATAGACGTCGCGTTCGAGTTGATCGATCGCGCGGCCGAAGCGGGCGCCGACGCCGTGAAGTTCCAGACCTTCCGGGCCGAGGAGCTGGTCGCTTCCGATACGCCACGAGTCGAATACCAAGCGACCAATACCGGCGACCACGGTTCTCAGCTCGAAATGTTGCGGGCGCTACAGCTTCCGGACGCCGCGTTCGAACGACTCGCGGAACGCTGCCACTCCGTCGGCATCGCGTTCATGTCGAGTCCTCACACGGAATCCGCGGTCGACGTGCTGGCCGATCTGGTGCCGGCGTTCAAGATCGGGTCCGGAGATGTCACGAACCAATTGCTGCTCGAGCGCGCCGCGGAAACAGGACTTGGGGTCATCCTCGGGACTGGAATGAGCACGATCGTGGAGGTCGAACGCGCGCTGTCGTGGCTGGAAGACGCCGGGGCTGGCTGGGTCATTCCGCTGCACTGCACGACGAGCTATCCGTGCGCCGATCAGGACGTAAACCTGCTCGCTATGAAGACCCTCGCCGACACGCTCGATCGGCCGGTCGGATACTCGGATCATACGTCGGACTCGCAAGTCCCGATCATGGCTGCAGCGCTCGGGGCGGTGATCATCGAGAAGCACTTCACGCTCGACCGGTCGCGCCCGGGTCCGGATCACGCGGCATCCATGGAGCCGACCGAATTCCGAGATCTCGCCCACGCTCTGAAGCGCGTGGCGACAATCCTCGGCCGAGAAACCAAGCAGCCCACAGAGGGCGAGCTGCGATCGCAGTCGGCCATTCGTAAGGGGCTCGTCGCCGCGCGCGATCTGCGAGTAGGAGAGGTTCTCACCCGAGACCAACTCCGGGCCCAACGCCCGGTCGGCGAGATCGGCGCCGAGGATTTGGCGACGGTCATCGGGAAAACCCTGCGTTCGCCACTCGTGAGCGGTCAGCCGTTGCGGCGCGGGGACTTCGAGTAGCCGAATCCCCTCGGCGCGCCACCCCGCCGGCTCGCCTTAACCGGTCGAAGTTGCCGAACCACAATCTGCCCCTGCGGACAACCCGGTCCTCCACCGATAACGAGTGAAACGACATTGCTCGAACAAGGAGACCTCCATGTCTACCCGTTTCATTCCCACCCTGATCCTGTCACTCGCAGTGACGACTGGCGTTGTCGCCCAGCTCTCGAACACCGACTCCAAGGTCGACGAGGCCACGATCACGCTGGAACTGAACGGCGCCGACCTGGTGCTGGTGCTCGACCTGATCGCGAAGCAGAGCGGTTCGAATCTGGTCATCGCCGAGTCGGTCTCAGGCCGCGTTTCGGCGAGCATGAACAACGTGCCGTGGCGCGACGCTCTCCACGCCATCGCCAAGACCGCGGGTTGCACGTGGGTCGAAGAGCAGATCGGGTCCACGGCGTTCATTCGCGTGACGCCAGGCGAAGACGAAAACCCGATCACCCCCGCCACGGCCGAGGACCAAGCGAGCCATCTCGAAATGGTCAGCGGGTGGTTTGTGGAGCCGAGCCCGTTCTTCCCTGAACCGTTCCCGGCAGGTAGCGGCAAACCCCGCCCGCTCGACCTCCCGGTAAAGCTCAATCGCACGACGAGCCAGACGACGACGGAGCACACGCTCGCTCTGGCACTGCTCGACTACTGGCAAGAGACTGCGGTCACCACTCCGCTACCGACCTCCAGCTAACGGCGGGTCTGCCCGACCGCGGGAACAACGACTGGTTCGATGAAGACGTGAAGCGCAGCTCTAAAACAGCTGCGCTTCTTGCATGTTCGGGTGGGCGGTGATGCAGCGGTACCTATATCGGTAGCGCGCCAAACAGAGAAAACGGAAAGCCGCGACCTCTACTTGGAAAGAGCGTGCTCTCTCGGCTCCGGGTCCAAACATGGATTGAGGGGCGCCTCACCCCATCCTGCCCGTCCCCGTCGCATCGATCCACGGTGACATTGCCCGCAAGCGGCGGCTTCGCCAAGTGTGTGATCCTGCAATCGCGGCCGGCTGGAGCTATTGGATTTCATTCGACAGATGGACGAGTCGCGTTTGTATGTTGAGCTTCGTTGCAGCTCTATTGAGCACTACTTGCAGAAGAAGCTCGGGTTCAAGAAGTCGAGTGCTTGGTCGCACAAGTCTGTGGCGCGCGCACTGCCTGAGTTGCCGCGTCTGCGAGAGACGTTTGCCAACGCGAAGATGACCTGGAGCACGCTGCGCGAAGTTGCGTCTGTAGCGACGACCCGAAGCGAAGAGGCGTGGATCGATTGCTTGGAGCGGAACGGGGCGGACGTTGTCGATCGAGAGGTCAAGGCGGCAAGAGGCGACGGGAGAGACGCGCCCCGTGACGGCGAGCTCAAACTCGCGCAGTCGAAACACGGCGGACCGGGCGACGACGGGCCGTTCCTGGAGTTCTTGATCGACAGCTACCTCCAGAGCTTGGCCGAAGAGCCGTCAGAACACGGCAACACCGGGTCGGACGGCGAGAAGACTCACCATATCGAACCGACAAAGACAGTCGTCTACCACCAGTGCCCCACTTGTCGCACGTCGGCAGTCGAAACAGCGGCCGGCTCGGTCGAGATCGAGTCCACAGCTGTGGACGCCGCAACCCAAACGGCCACCGTCATACACATCGCGCCCGAAGAAGAGCAACCGCTCGCGCCATTACCTGACGATGCCGAACCCGATGACGAAACCCCTACCGAGATGCGAACCAAAGTCCTGGCGCGTGACGGACACCGCTGCCAAAGCTGCCGAGGTCGCCGCGATCTTCATGCCCACCACGTACAACCGCGCAGCACCGGCGGCCGTACCCAGCTCAACAACCTCGTCACGACCTGCAGATACTGCCACGGACTGCTGCACCAAGACCGCCTCGTCGTCACCGGTAGCGGACTCACCGGGTTCGAATTCTCGTGAGGGACCCCCGCCCTGCCGAGTCAGCGTCCACAGCTGTGGACGCTTCCAGCCCCGTCCCCAACCACCCGTCGTCAACAGCGGCGCGCGCCGCCGCGAGTAGGCGCACACAGCAACTCGCAGCACGCGTACACATACCTCTAAAGCCTCACCCCAATCCATGTTTGGACCCAGAGCAAGGGAGCGAGCGCTTGTTAGGTTGGATACCGCACCGACGGCGGAGTCGACGCCTACGGCAGATCGATCGTGGAGGGCCGCGAGAAACTGCAGCCTAAGCGCTAACCCCGAACGCCTCTTCCGCCATGTCCGCGATCGAGTCGCCGATGGCAAGCGAGGCCGTCGCCCCGGGAGACGGTGCGTTCAACACGTGGACCATGCGGGGTCGAGAGACAATGCGAAAGTCGTCTACCAACTTGCCATCGGGCTCAACCGCTTGCGCACGCACCCCGGCCCCGTGCGGCTTGATGTCTTCGCTCCGCAACTCGGGCATGAGCTTCTGCAGGGCAGTCACGAACGCCCTCTTCGAGAGCGATCGGTGAAATTCACCGAACCCGGTACGCCAGAACTTCCGAGCCATATGCCAGAAGCCGCTGTAGGTCAGCGTGCCCATGAGATCCCGCGGTGAGAACGACGAGAGCTTGTACCCCTCTCGCTTGAAGGCGAGCACAGCGTTCGGCCCCGCCTCGACACCCCCGCCGATCATGCGCGTGAAGTGAACCCCGAGGAACGGGAAGCGCGGATCCGGCACCGGATAGATCAGGTTCTTGACCAGAGACTCGCGCTCCGGAACCAGCTCGTAGTACTCGCCACGAAACGGAATGATCTTCACGCCGGGTTCTACGCCGCACATCTTGGCGATCCGGTCGCACTGCAGGCCGCCGCAGTTGATCAAACTATTGGCGCGAACCTCGCGATTCGGAGTGCGCAGGATCAACTCGTCGGGGCGGACATCAACCGCGGTCACGCGGCTGGAGCGGTGAATGGTCACGCCCCGCTCTTCGAGGAGCTTGGCCATTTGGGCCGCGACCTGCTTGTAGTCGACGATCCCCGTTTCGGGGACGTAGAGGCCTTCGATTCCGGCGACGTGCGGTTCGTGCTCCCGCAGCCCCTCCGGGCCGAGCCGGGTGATGCCAGCGAGGCCGTTCTCTTTGCCGCGCCGTTCGAGCTCGTCCAGGGCGGCCACTTCCGCGTCGGACGTCGCTACCACGACCTTGCCGCAGTTGTCGTGCGCAATGCCGTACTCTGCGCAGAACTCGTACATCCGAAACCGGCCGTTGGCGCAATTGATCGCTTTCTGCGATCCCGGCTTGTAGTAGAGCCCTGCGTGAATCACGCCGCTGTTGTGGCCCGTCTGGTGACGAGCGATCTCGGATTCCGCCTCGAGCAATACAATCGAGCGGTCGGGATCGCGCTCCGACAGCGCGAGCGCCGTCGCCAGTCCGACAATGCCGCCGCCCACGATTGCAATCTCCGCTTTGGTCTCGCTCATGAAGGGCGACTACCCACCGATCTGGTGCATGGACAGAACCGTGTTCGAACGTCCGTCGCGAAGTTCGTGTCCGACCGGCTTGGCGCCGACCGCACGCAACAAGATGTTCTTCACTTCGTCGAGATCGTCGCTCTCCCGCAGCGCTTTTCGCACGTCGAGACGATCGTTCTTGAGCAGGCAGAGGTGGAACTGCCCCTCCGCCGTCAGGCGAAGTCGGTTGCACGCGTCACAGAACGGCGCACTGACCGGGCTGATGAATCCGACCACCCCTTTGCCGCCAGGAACGCGGAAGTTGCGGGACTCGTCGCTCGCGTGGGCGTTGACGATCGGCTCGAGGGCGCCGAGAGCGAGTTCGATGCGCTCTTGCGACTCCGGATTGCCGACGAACTTGTCACGGGAGTACTCTGCCTCGCGGCCACTGCCGAGCGGCATGAGCTCGATGAATCGCACGTGCCACGGGCGGTCCACCGTCAGACCGGCTAGCTCGACCACGTCCTCGTCGTTCTCGCCCCGCACGACGACGGTGTTGATCTTGAGCGGTGTCATGCCGGCACGCTCCGCCGCTTCGATTCCGGCCCACGCCTTCTCGATATCGTGGCGACGCATCACCTGCTGGAGACGCTTTTCGTTCAGCGTGTCGAGGTGCAAGTTGATCCGGTCGAGCCCTGCCGCTGACAACTCCTCGGCGAGCTCCGGGAGCAGAATGCCATTGGTGGTCATGGACAGCTCGCCGGCCCCCGGCACAGACTTAACCTCGCGAATGATGTCCGTCAGATCGCGACGCAGCGTTGGCTCACCACCGGTCAACCGAAACTTGCGAAAACCGACAGCGACCGCCGCCTGAACCACGCGACCGAACTCCTTCGGAGTCAGCAGCTCCTCGCGCGGAAGGAAGCGCGCACCGCTAAGCGGCATGCAGTACGTGCAGCGTAAGTTACAGGCGTCGATCACCGAGATACGCAGGTAGTCGATGTCGCGCCCGAACCGGTCCAACGGCATGGCTTCACCCAATTCTTTCCAAGAACGAGCGGAATGATACCGACTGCCGCGGACTCCCGCGAGGCCGCTCCGTGGGGAGTGGTTGGCTCGGCCGTGGAGCGGATAACGGGGGTTTCGCGGCGGTTCTCCGGGTGTCTCAAGAAATGTCAGTCGCCTCCGGGCCGAGACGGGTGCCGAACTGCCGCTACGACCCACTCGGTGCGCTAACGGAGAAAAACGGTGGGGGCAAGCAACAAACTCTGCGTGTCGAGAGCTCACGCCGACGCTTCGGTGATCTCGATCATTCGTTCGAGCGCGCGGCGCGCTTCGGTCGCCACCCACTCCTGCCCCGCCGGTTCGAGTCGCTCACGACGTCCGGTGAATTCGTCGACGACGTCGCCGGGCCGAACTTCGTTGTAGTCCGGCGCCTTGCCCTGCCGCAGCAGATCGACCAGAGCGACGAGGTGCGGCGGGTCGTTGCGACTCATGGTGGCGCAACCGCACCCCTGTAGGGACGGCGTACCGTCGGGTCGAGGAGCGTGCCCGAGGTTGACGACTTCGATGCCACGGGCGGCGGCCGTCTCCGCCAGATTGGTGACGAAGTGGCCCTCGGTGCCGATGGCGTAACGGCCGGTGCCGTCGGCGTCGTTCAAGACTCGCTGCCACAAGAACGACGTCGAACCCGAACCTTCAGCGGCGTCGACGACAACTTTCGGGCATTCCGGATGAACCAGCACGGTGTGCCCCCGCTTGCGCCAGTGTTCACACATCCAAGGCTCGAAGAAGGTGTGCACGCCGCAATGACTACCGAACAAGACGAGCTGAGCGCGATCAAAAGTTGCCTGGGTGTCTCGGTCAGCGCCGTCGATGGAGAAAGAGACGCTCTCGTTTCCGCCGGGCCAGTGCGCGATGCGATCCGGCGCAATGCCCACTTGCCCCGCGACATTTTCACCCATATGGCGATCGGGAACGAAGAAGACGCGCTTCTCTTGCGCGAGCGCCCACCGAAAGATGGCCTCGACGTTCGAACTCGTGCAAACCGCCCCCCCTCGTTCCCCGGTCAGTGCTTTGATGCGACCCGACGTATTCATGTAGCAAACAGGGAGAATCGAGTCTGCTCCGTAGCGAGCCTCGAGCGCGTCGAGTGCGGGTTCGACCATGTGATCTTTGGCGAACATCTCCATCGTGCAACCCGCCTTCGGATTGGTGATGAAAACGCGCTGCGACGGATTGGCGAGGATCGCGATGGTTTCCGCCATGAAATGCACGGCGGACTCGACGATGAGCTTCTTGTCCGGATTGGCGCGCGCCATCAACGCTAGCTGGTACGAATCGGCGACTTGCCCTTCGAACCGCTCGACCAACTTCACGATCTCGCCACCCATGTAGTAGTGGGCGAGGACCAACAACTCGCCACCCAGCTCATCGATAGCCGGCCGGATATACCGCTCCATCCACGGTAGCACCGTCTCAGGGGTGCGATCGGGAAGCGCGAGATATTCTTCGGCGTACGGGATGAACTCCGGCTGATACCAGTCGAGTGGATAGTCGGTTTGGCAGATGGCCACGCCGGGCCGAAGCTCGAACCCAGTGTTCACGACCTCGGTGTAGGTCGACTCGAAACGCGGCTTCGTCATGCACGCGGCCTCTCGAAATGGCTGGTGGAGATGGGATACTCCTCCTGTTTGCGAAACACCGTGTCTTGTGTGTTCGGAACGGGATCGGGATAGTCCTCGCGGTAGTGTCCACCGCGGCTCTCACGACGATGGAGCGCGGCGGTCGCAATGAGTTCCGCCACCAGCGCAATATCGCGGAGTTCGATCAGCTCTCGCGAGACCCAGTGCGACCAGTAGTACTCTTCGATCATTCCGCGCCGCGCCGCGATCATCTCGAGTAGATCTCGAAGCCCGGCCTCCGTACGGACGATTCCCGCGTACGAGGTCATTTCGTTTCGGAGTCCACGCCAGTGGGAGTTGAGCTGACTGGCTCGTCGATCGTCGATCCGACCCGGCGAGTCCCAGCCCAAGCTTCTTCGTGTCTGAAGGGGCTCGTCGAGACACTCGACACTCGCTTCCGCCGCGAGCGCCGCCATGACCGCCCCTTCCAGCAGCGAATTGCTGGCGAGTCGATTCGCTCCGTGCAACCCGGTGAACGCGCTCTCCCCGATGACGAAGAGGCGCGAGAGATCGCTTCGCCCCGACGGATCCGTGAGCACGCCGCCGCACAAGTAGTGTGCCGCGGGGACCACCGGGATCATCTCGCGGCGGGGGTCGATGCCTAACTTAGCCAACGTCGACACGATCAGCGGGAAATGGCTCTCCAACTTCTCGGAGCCGAGATGGCGAACGTCGAGATACACATGGTCGTAGCCACCACGTTCCATCTCAGTAAAAATGCCGCGCACGACTTTGTCACGAGTCGCGAGTTCCATGTGCTCTGGCTGGTGACGTTTCATGAACCGTTCACCCGAGTTTGGCAAGCAGAGGTAGCCGCCCTCCCCGCGCAGAGCTTCGGTGATCAGGAAGTTGTTCACCTCGGAGTGAAACAAGAGCGTGGGATGGAACTGGAAGAACTCGAGGTTGCCGAGCCTCGCTCCGGCGCGATAACTCATGGCGAGTCCGTCGCCGGTGGCAAACTCCGAGTTGCTCGTGTAGCGGTATACTTTGCCCGCTCCACCGGTGGCGAGCACGGTGGCGCGCGCGGTCAACGCGTGGATCACGCCGTTTTGGCCCTCGAGCATGTACGCCCCGAGAACTTCGGATCGACCGCCCGGCACGTGCTTCGGTGTTTGCACGATGAGCGAAACGGCCGTGTAGCCTTCGAAGAGCTGAACTTCGGCGCTCGCTCGAACGCGTGCGACCAACGTGTCGATGATGGCCGCCCCGGTTCGATCTCCCGCGTGGTAGATCCTTCGCCGAGAGTGACCGCCTTCCAGGGTCAGGTCGAACGCTTCGCCTCCGCCGCCGCGATCGAACGGAACGCCGCGCTCGATCAATCGCTCCATGCATGCGGGGGCTCGTTCGAGAATCTCGCGGACCGATTTTTCGTGACAGAGTCCGTCGCCCGCAGCGAGCGTATCTTGAACATGTTGCTCGATGGAGTCATCGGAACGGGCAACGCTCGCGATACCGCCCTGCGCGTATCGGCTGTTGCCTTCGCCGACGACGTCCTTGGTCACCAACGCAATCCGAATACCCGGACGTCGCGCGATCAAGTCCAGCACGTACGAGAGGCCGGCAATCCCACTGCCTACGACGAGGACGTCGAACTCCTCCTCGCGCCCTCGCTGTTGAGACGTCCCGATCGAATTCATTCGCATCCTCTGTCTCAAGTCGTGCCGCTGTCCGGGAGAGACGACTCACCCGCGGCTCTCGAAGTGGCACGTTCTACACTAGTCCTGGGTCTAGCGAGAGGTCTCTCGAACTCACCGTCGACCCACGGCCCGGTCGCCGTTAGCATACTCCTCGAGCCCTTCGTGTGGGCCCCTCCTCTCCCCGCGGTTCTTGAATGAGCGAGCATCTCATGATCGACTTTCTCGGGCGTAACGGCTGGGGCCTCGCCGTGATCGTCTCGCTAGGTGTCGCCTCCATCGCAGCGGGCCCCACGAACCAAGAGAAGCCGACTGATCCTCAGACATCGCTTCTTGATGAAGTGACGGCCTATCGGACGGCACTCGATCGCGCGGCGAAGTTCTCCACTTCGAGCGGCGACCTCGGGGTCAACGTCATGATTTATCGTGACGCGTTCGAGTACGAAGTCGTCGATCGCTTAGCTCTCGAACTCGCGAAGGAGAAGCCTCTGCCGCTGGTGCTCGACGCGCTACAGGAGCGGCGCAAGGAATTAGACCGACTCAAGGACCACGCCGGTATCCGACTCGAGCTCACCCACCCACGACACGAGCCACAGCTCAAACCAGGGAAACCGCAAACGGTTCACATCTTCCCGGCGGCGCTCGATAAGAGCGCGCCGGTGATCATCGGCAAGAAGCGGCAGCGCTGGGCCGCTTGGCGACCGTTGGCGGGTATGAAGCCAACCCGAGTGCAGGTGGCGCGGCATTACAAATTCATCAAGCGTCGCGAAGTCCCCATCATGAGCGAGCTGACGCCAAAGACGAAGCGGTTTGTGTTTGCGGGGGCGCGACAGTCTATTTGGGGCCTTCTGTCTCCGGCCGCTCTGCGCGGCAAGAGTCGCCAGCTGCGCGTCACCCTTCCTGAGATCGACATGTACCGCGGCCCGTTCGACGGACGCCAGGTGGTGGATCTCAACGCCGACGGGCATTCGTGGCAGCGAAAGCTAGCCATCTCAGTCGACGGGACCGTACCGAGCGGCTGGCCCGAACCGCCAAACCGAGTTCGCGAGATTCTGGATAGGTTTCGTGCGAAACCTGACGATTCGTCGCCAAAATAATGGTCCCGACTCGCGCTGATCCTTTTTCGTTCCGCGGCTACAATCCGACGGCTCGGAACCGAAAGGACGCGGTCGCATGCTGTACGGTCGAGTAGTCGGAACGATCTGGGCCACCCGAAAAGATGAAAAGCTCGAGGGTCTCTCGTTTCGCATTGTCGAAAAATTGGGTTTCGACGGCGCTGCCTCAGGTAGCCACGTCGTCGCCATCGATACCGTGAGTGCTGGGGTTGGCGAGATCGTCCTCGTCGCCCAGGGCTCGTCGGCGCGCCAGACAGCCGAGACCAAAGACCGACCGGTCGACGCGGTCATCATGGCAATTGTCGATAACCACGAATTGAACGACGCGGGCGCCCCCCGATGAGCTCCGAAACGCCCGATCGAGCGCCGCGGCCCGCTGATCCGCTCCGTGCAGATCCGCTCCGTGACGAGGTTCGTGCCCGGGTACGCGCCGCGCTCGTCGCGCAATCTGCCGGACCATCCGAGCGCCCGGTTCTCTTGACCGACGAGTGGCTGGGGATCCTCACCGAACACGACATTCAGCGTCTCGCCGAACAGCTCGGCGGCCGGTTCGATGACCCGCGTTGGAAACGCCTTCTCTCCGACGGGCGGCTCACACCTCTCGCCCGCGAGGTCCTCGAAAACCAGTTGGCGCGCGTCTCTCCGCCGCCGCCACCGAAGACGGTTCCGGCCAACCGCGGCGCTTCGCAAGCAGCATCGCCGAGCGACCCGGCCCCCAGCGGCTCTCCAACGCCATCGCACGCGTCCGACGAAGCGACGAAGACGAACGCGACCTCGCCACCGCTCGAGACAATCGCCGTCGGGGCCGACCACGGCGGATACTCCTTGAAAGAGCTACTCGCAGAACATTTGCGAGCGCGCGGATTCGCGGTGCTCGACTGCGGGACCGACAGTACGGATGCGTGCGACTACCCGGTCTTCGCCCGGCGAGTCGCCGAGCGCGTGCGAGATGGCGCGGCGATCGCCGGGGTCGTGGTTGACGGAGCGGGAATAGGCTCCGCAATGACGGTGAATAAAGTCTCCGGTGTGCGGGCCGCGCACTGTCATAACACCGTCGAGGCGCGCAACGCCCGCGAGCACAATCACGCTCACATCGTGACGCTCGGCGCGGGATTCGTGGGTCCGCTCCTCGCGAGAGAGATTGTCGATCGCTTCCTGGCCACTCCGTTCGGTGGAGATCGTCACGCGCGACGCGTCGCTATGATCGAGACGGATACGCAAGGAGCGATCGCACCATGAACTTCGGAACCGTTGTCGGCACGCTGTGGGCGACGCAGCGCCACGAAACAACCGAGCGGCTGAGCTTGCGGATCGTTCGCCCAGAAGACGCAGAGGGCAACACGGTCGGCGATCCCATCGTCGCCGTCGATACGATGAGTGCGGGCGTCGGCGAGCGGGTGTTCTACGTAACGGCCCGCGAGGCCGTTCTTGCCATACCGGATGTCGAAGAGGCGCCGATTGACGCGACGATCGTCGGCCTCGTGGAGGGGATAGAGCTTTCCACATGATGATCGCCACTGTAACGGGGACGCTATTCGCAACGCGAAAGCACCCTCGCTTCGAGGGAAAAACGCTGTTGGTCGTGCGCGAGGAGACACCGGAGGGAACTCCCTTTGGCCCGACGTTTCTCGCCATCGATGCCGTCGAAGCGGGAGTGGGCGACCGGGTCGTGATCAACAAGGAAGGCTCGAGCGCACGGCTGATGCTGGACGACGACGAGATTCCGGTGCAAGCCGTGATCGTAGCCGTGATCGACCGTATCGACCATGAGGGGTGGAACGAATGACACATGCAACTCCGGGTACTCCGGGTTTTGAACAACTCGTCGACCAGATCACCGATCAGGTCTTAGCCCAAGTGTCGGACCGCACCGTCAGCCTTCCCCCCGGGGTGAATCCCGTTGGCAACGCCTTGCCGCCGGCCGAGTTACTGCGTGAGGCGCCGGATCGAATCGGGTGCCTGCCGTTCTTGGACGAACACGACGGGTTCTCGACAGCCGACGAGGCGAAACTCGCGGCGAGAGTCGCGAGCATCGTCGATCACACGCTCCTCAAACCCGACGCCACAGCAGCGGAAATCGACCGCATGTGTGAAGAGGCAGTCGAGTACCGCTTCGCCAGCGTCTGCGTCAATCCCACTTGGGCAAAGCGTGTTGCAGACCATCTGCGGGGC
>JAJFFE010000206.1 GCA_021776775.1 Planctomycetota bacterium
GGAATGATGACCGGACAGATCTTGTCGGGAAGCCCCCCGGCGGAGGCGGTGAAGTATCAAATCTTGATCTGGTTGTTGATCACCGCGGGAACCGGCTCCGGAATGATCGTGGCGGTTGGCATCACCGCACGGCGACTCTTCGACGATCGACACCGGTTGCGCTTGGATCGACTCACGGCCGAGTAACGTATCGCGAAGAGCTCTCACACTGGTGTGACCCTAGGGCAACTCGTATCGCTCCAGCACGATCCGGCCCTCGGCGTGCTCGAGGCGCAAGAAGTCACCCGACCGACGAATGACAGCTCTCTCGTCATCGAGGACGAGCTGGTCGCCGTCCAGACTCCAGGTGCCGTTCAACGTTTGGTATTCGAGCCGTTCGGGATTCGCTGGGCTCAACACGAGCGCCGCCCCACTGTACGTACCGCCGACATGGAAAATGTAGCGAGCCTCAACCACGAGCGAGACGATGTCTCCCTCGATCAAGACCGACGCGTACGTTCCGGGAAGGTCCTCGGTTGTCGCCGCGGCCCACTCGAGTGCAGCGAACACTTCGGCGGCACTGCCCGGATCGACTTGGCGATCCTGCGTATCGATAACATTCGACGGGTAGCAGCCGCAGCTAGCGACGATCACGAGTGCTAACAACGCAACGTTCGAGTGGCTCATAGGGAGTCGTCTTTCACTGTGATCTTGCCAGCCCGGTCGCGCGCGCTCGCAACGCAACCCACATCTTGATCTCATCTTCCACGGTAATGACGCCGAGTTGGTTCGGCGCTTTGATTCCGAAGTCGCTCAACTTGATGAGGAGTTCTCCGGAGATCTCGAGTCGACGGCTCGAATCGACCGCGATACGCACCGGCCAGCGAACGGCCTGTGTCTTCCCGGCGATCGATAACGTACCGCGAGCGACTCCGCTAACCGTCATCGCTTCGGCGTCCACCGTCGCGTCGTCGATCGCCTCGACCGCGAATGTAATCTGAGGGTGTTGCTCTACGCGGAGCAGTGTGCGCATCTCGGCGTCGCGCCCGTCGACCCCGGTCACGAGCTTGGCCGATTCGACGGTGATCGTTCCCCGGTAGCCACCCTCGGGTTTCCCAAGTGCCGCCTCGAAGTGACCACGAATCGCCGAGGTGGCTCCGGTGAAGTCGTGAAGCGTGCTCTTACTGTCGAAGCCCACCCGTGACAACTTCCCGATCAATTCGAAGCGCTGTCGCTCGTCGAACTGAAAGCCGCCCGTCGATAGCGAGAAGCCGAGAAACCCACGCTTCGGCTTCTCCGCTGCCGGGGACACTGGCCTTGGCGATTCCGGGTTTGGCGATTCCGGGTTTGGCGATACAGCGCTTGGCGAAACCGCGTCCGCGCCCGAGCCGTCCGGCCGCGCATGCGCTGGGTCGCTGACCGCGAGTCCCGACGAACCGTCGGTAACCGGCGCGACCCGTAGGCTACTGATCCCGTCGAGGCGACCGGCAAGCTCGGCGTGACGTTCGACCAATCTCAGCAGCCGTTGCTCAATCCGATCGAGTCGTTCACTCACAACGCGTTGGTTACCCGTCGCGCTCTCGTCCAGATGTGTCGCCAACCGATCCAGCTCTCGACCGAGGTTCTGGCCGAATCGGTCGAAGTCCGAGCGCAATGTCGAAACGTCATCACGGAGCAGTCCGACGGGATCGACAGCGTCGGGCGACGCCTCGTCCGAGATTGTGACTTGGATGCGCTGTTTCACGATCGTAAGCCCTGCGACCGCTGCCGCACACAAGCCGACGATCGCCGCAACACCGATCCATTGGAGAAACTTTGCAGGCAGTGCCATTCGGCCTCCGGGTCCTGGTGCTCGTCACCAGTCGATTCCACGTCAAGCGTATCAAATCCGCGAGTCGAAAGCTGTCGTGCGACGAACTGCTTTGTGCTTTTCCACTCGGCGAGTACCGTGCGTTCGAAAGCGAGACTCATGGCGCGGCGACTGTTGATCATCGGCGGCGGTATCTGCGGCTTGGCCGCGGCCCACGAAGCGACTCGCCTCGGCGCGCAGGCGATCGTGGTCGAGCGCGACGCCGACGTCGGCGGCTTGCTTTCGACGGACCGACGAGAAGGATTCTCGTTCGACCGTGGAGGGCATCGCTTCATCACCTCACTACCGTGGGTGTTGGAACGTGTGAGTGAGGTCGTCGGAGATCGACTCCATCTACGCACTCGACGTAGTCTGGTCTTCTTCGATGGCACCACCGTCGAGTATCCGTTGCGGTTCGGCGATCTCATCAAGAGGCTGGGGCCGACCCAGAATCTGCGCGCGGTCTTGAGCTACGCCGCGGCGGCGCCCGCTCGCTGGCGCGGAGGCAACGCGAGCAATCTCGAGCAGTGGTTGCTGCCTCGGTTCGGACGCTATCTCTACGAGCGCGTCTTCGAGGGGTACTCGGAGAAACTGTGGGGACACCACCCATCCCAGATGTCGGCCGAATGGGCTCCGCAGAGAATCTCTATCCCGTCACTCGGTGGCTACCTGCGCGAGTTGATCGCACCGTCGCGACGCCCAGCACGGACCTACGCCCGCGAGTACCTCTACCCCGAACGCGGCATCGGCGAGATCCCCGAACGATTCGCCGACGCCGTCTTGGCCGGTGGTGGAACGCTGCATACCGATAGCGTCGTGCGCAGCCTCAAGCGCATGGACGGTCGATGGCAGGGCGACCTCGTGATCGAAGGTCAATCGACCCTCGAGGCGTTCGACGCGGTTATTGCAACGGTCTCGCCCACGGTCGTCGCGTCGTTGGTGCGCGGCGAATCGGGAAATCCCGCCGTGCCCTCCGGCGCAGGACTCCCGAACCGCGGCCTGCGCTTTCTCAACCTTGGGTTCGCAACCCCGGTCCCGCTCGACGCCACGTGGATCTATCAACCGGATCCCAAGTGCCGCTTCACCCGGATTCAAATTCCGGCCAGCCGTAGCGCGGCGATGGTCCCGGCCGGCAAGGGCTCGATTCAATTGGAAGAGCCGTTCGATCGCGATGACGGATCGACGCTCGACGACCGCGTGGCGGAAGCGACCGCGACGCTTCGTGCGCTCGGCCTAGACTTGGGGGCACCGACACTCCGATTCGAAACGTTCGCTCCAGACGCTTATCCGATCTACCGCGATGGAAGTCGTCAACGTGCACGCGCATTGATCGAAGAGTTGCAACAGCAACCGAATCTCCACCTCGCCGGCCGTCAAGGACGGTTCGACTACATCTTCTTCGATCGCGCCATTGCCCAAGGCGTCAACGCCGTTCGGTCCGTGCTCGGTGAACCCAGTTATCCCGAAACGACGACAAGTGCCGAACGTCCCGTTCCGCTCGTCGAAGCGCAGTCCGTGATCGGCAGGCAGCAGTGATCGACAGTCGAGATTGCGGTCGCTCGATGATGGGCCGATAAGAAGGACGATCGAAGGGTGATTCTCTCAAGAACTCCCGGCTAGAGACCCGATGTAATACGGTCCCCTTCCGGTGAGCGAACCGACGATCATGATGCCCCGCGCAGCCCTACTGATCTTGTTGACGCTCGCCGCCTGTTCTGGGGGGTCCGGCGGCACGTTTGTCGGCAACCCACCCTCGGTCGCCGTCATGAGCCTGCCGTCTACCCCTTCCGAGTACATGGACATACGGATCGTTCTCGTCGACGAGGAGTCCGACCCCGTGGACGTTGCGCTCGAGGTCTCGTTCGATTCGGGAGTCACGTGGTGGGCGGGCACCGTGACCGACGGGACGTCACTGACCGACTTGCCGTCTTCCGAAGACGGTGTCGAGAGTCATCTCGAGTGGGACGTCATCGCCGACCTCGGCTTCCGCTTCGAGGGATCGGCCATCGTTAGGGTCACCCCGTCGGATCGTGCCGGCAACGGGGTTCCCGGCAGCTCCTCGATCGCCCCCATGGATAACTTCCGCGCCGCTGCAGATCGCGTCGACTTCTACTTCATCCACTACGGGCCGTTCGACGCCGCCACCATCGACCTCGCCGAGACGTACGACCTGGTCATCCTGCATCCGTCGTCGGGAAACCTCACCCGAGATACCATCGCGGACATCCAAGACGGCGTCGAACCGAATGATCCCGGGGACGACGTTTTCGTGATCGGTTACATCTCAGCCGGGGAAGACCTACGAACCGTCGGGGTCACCGACGGTGACATGCTGCTCGACGCTCGCTTCGTCGGCGATGGCACGGGGCCGCGGATCGATCCGCGCGGACCAGACGCCGACGGTGGATTGCTCACAGGACTCGACCCGCTGGGACTGCCGTCCAATGGTGGCACCGGCTACGCCTCTTGGTACTTGGATGACAACTCGGTCGACACCGATCCCGGAGACGTCGGAGACGGTTTGCCGGATCGCAACACCATCTTCGGGGGCTGCTTCGTCAACGCCGGTGATCCCGCCTGGTTCACGGCGCTCGACGCCATGGAGATCGACGGGGTCGACGGCGTGCCCGGCATGCGCGAGATCCTCACCTTGACGTACGGTCGCAGTCTCGGCTGCGACGGATTGTTCCTGGACACGATCGATACGTGCGCGCCAAACTCGTTCACCGACGGCACCAGCGCCAATCAGTCGGAGTTCGAATGGACGGCGGCCGGTTTCACAGACTTCATGGCGACGCTCTTGGCGACGTATCCCGATCGACTCATCATTCAAAACCGCGGCGTCTTCTTCTTCGACCCGCGACACCCGCAGTACGCGGTGACGTCGCGCGCCTCGATCGACTTCGCGTTCTTCGAGAGTTACCGCCTCAACTCGAGCACATCCGAAGAGTTCAACGCGTACTTCTTTCCCGACAACAAGTTCAACTTTGCACCGAAGCTCATGGCAGAAGCGAACCGTGCGGACGGCTTCGGTGTGCTATCACTCGGATACGCCGAAGGCCCCCCCGCCGACATGAGCACCTCGACCCTGGTCGGAGAGTCGTCGGTCGGACTCGCCTCGCTACTCGAGGATATTCGCGAGGCGCAGGAGCTCGCCGGGTTCAGGCACTTCATCGTCGACGGTCCGATTCAGTACCCGAACTCCTTCGTCAAAGAGAACGCAGACCTGAGCGACACGACCGCCCCGGTGTGGACGAGTACCTATAACGCCAACAACCCCGCGTTTCCGACGCCGCCGGTCGCCGCCACCCCGCGCGAGGGCGTTCAAGAAGCGGTGGCTGGCGCTGACTTCGTGACCGTGCGGTGGGACGTCGCCCTCGACCTCAACCGAGTCGGCTACGCGCTGTACCAATCCACCTTGCCGTTCGATTTCGTCGGCGACTCTGATCTCGACACCGCGACGCGCACCGTACTGACGCCATCTGTCGGTGCCGGCTACACGAGCGGAGTGGGTCCCGCGGTGTATCCGTACGAGGCGACCATCACCGGGCTCGCTCCGGCAACGACCTACTACTTCTGCCTGCGCGCGTTCGACTCGGTGGGTAACGAAGAGCAGAACCAGGTCACGCTGAGCGCCACGCCGTACGGTGCCATCGCGGTCGCGGTGGACGGCGTGTTCACGGACTGGAGCCTCCTCCCGGTCCTCCATTCCGACCCCGCCGACGCCGTCGCGTCCGCCGGTCCAGATTGGCTCGATGTTTCAATCGTCAACGACGGAACGGATCTGTTCATCCGGTACACATCGGATGACGCGTTCAACCTCGACGGCTCGCCGACGTACGGATTCTCTCGGACTCTGATTTTCATCGACGCGGACAACGACCCGTCCACCGGGTACTCGGCGGCCGGTGGAACCGTCGGCAGCGAGCTGTTGGTGGCGGGCGATACTCTGTATCAGCAAGACGTCGGCGTCTTCAACGACGGTCTCCTGCAGGTCGTACCCGTGGCGCCGACGACGAATATCGTCGAGTGCGAACTGTCGATTCCGTTGTCCAGGATCTACACCGCCGCCCCGGGCGCCGTCGAACTGCGCGTCTTGTTCTTCAATGACGAAGTCTCCGACAGCGCGCCCGACTCGGGCTACGTCACGTTCAGCATTCAGCCTTAGAGGCGCCTCGCTCGCTTCGAAGTCGCGTGTAAGAACTACACAGAGGCCGGTCACTCTTACACGAGCACGCACGATTTAACGCCCTCTCCAGGATCTCCTCCGTATCTCGCGCTGGTCACGTCTTTGCTTTCCCGGCCCAGCCCGACATTCTCGAGGAGGAGAATCTTGCTCATCACACCCCACCGTTTCGCGGTTCGCCCGACTGCCAGGCTGCTCATGACACTGCTGGTGTCCGCCGTCGCGTGTGGCTGCCAAACCACCGAGTTCTATCAGCGAGGTCGGTTGGCCGGGCCGCTGATGTCGCTCGAGGAAGATCCGACAGAAACCCACTTTCAACAGAAGTGCTTCTACTCCCGTGAGGGAAGCATTGGAGGAATCGGGACGAGCGCCGGTGGAGGTTGCGGGTGCTACTGATGCTTCGCGGCCGTGGGCCGGCCGCCCTGCTACTCTTGGCTATCGCCTTCGGCACGATCGACCCCGTCGCCGCGCAAACCGATCCGATTCACCAACCCGACCCCCCGGGCTTGCGGAGTTCACACCCCGAATCGACGGACGGGTCGACTCTGCCCGCTGGCGCCGGCAAGAAGGGGCACGGCACCGCGGCAATTCGTGTCGGCTACTACGACTCCGACGACAGTGGCGACGGGAACCCGTTCCTCGATGAATCACTGACGGTCATCGAGCCGATATTCCTGTTCAGCTACAACGTCACGGATCACTCATCAGTGTGGGGCACGCTGTCGTACGACCGAGTATCGAGCGCTTCGATCGATCGACTGAGCAACTTCCCGACGCAGTCGGGAGCTTCGGGCGACGACTATTTCGGACTCGACCTCGGCTGGCGAACGGAGATAGATGATGACACCCGGTTCGGAATCTTCGGCCACTACTCCTTCGAGTACGACTACCAATCGATCGGTCTCGGGGGAGACCTCGCTGTCGACGTCGCCGGCAAGAATGCCACGATCAAGGCGAACGTCTCCGGCTTCTTCGATTCGATCGACGTCATTCGATTCAATGGAGTCGAAGAAGGCAGCGAAACGCGCACGTCGCTGGCGTCGACGCTGAGTTGGTACCAAATTTTTTCTCCGAAGACGCACGGCTCGCTAGGCATCACGCTCGGCCACCAAGACGGTTTCCTGGAGACGCCGTACAACTCGGTTGTCGTCGAAGACTCGAACACGTTGATTCCACACCTCGAGAACGCACGAGGAACGGAGATCGCGGAAGAACTGCCCGACACACGCACACGAGTCGCGGTCTTTGGGCAAGCGCGGACGTCCCTTACCGATCGCACGGCGGTGGAACTCGGCGCACGCATCTACTCCGATACGTGGGGAATCTCGAGCGTGTCACTCGAGCCAAGAATCTACTACTGGCTCGTACCGGACGAATGGCGACTGCGGGCCCGGTACCGTGCCTACATGCAAACGGAAGCCGACGACTACGACGAGCACTTCCTGACCACAACCCAAGAACGCACCCAGGACTCGGACCTTGGAGCGTTCAACTCGCACACGCTCGGGCTGCAGTTGCTCTGGTCTCCGTCAACGTCGACGACGTTTGACATCTCCGGGGACTACATCCTCCGAAGTGACGGACTCGATGAAATCTTGGCCAGCGTCGGATGGAGTTGGGCGTTTTGAAACGAACAGTGAACATGATTTCAAGAATGGCTATCCGCCCCGCTCGCGCGATCGCTGCGATGGCTCTCGCTACGTCGATCATCGGCTGCTCGATTCAGCCGTCGCGCGACGGAATCGCAACCACGACGACTCCATCCGATCGTACCGAACGGGCCCCGAAGCGGACCACGCTCGGCAGCGTGACGGATCGCGCCGGACACTCGCACAATCTCGACGCAGAACTTCTAGCGGGCAAGAAGATCGTCTTCGTCTTCTGGCAGAGTTGGTGCGCGCCGTGCCGTCGCGAGGCCCCCGGCTTGCAACGAGCGGCCGTGGCAAACCAGAAAGCGCTCTCGTTCTACGGGATGGTGACCGGGTCAGATCAAGACGTCGACGAAGCGGGCGTCGTTTCGTTCGTCGCCGACACGGGCCTCACCTATCCGCAGGTCCGAGACCGAGACGCCACGTGGTGGAACCGTTTTGCCGTCAAGGGTACACCGACCATTGTCGTGGTCGACAAGACCGGTGTCGTCTTCCAAGGTCACCGAGCCCCGGAATGGGCAGCTTTCGCCTCCACGGTCCCGATCAGCCAGCCGATCGCCGCCTCCGAGCCGTCCACGCCAACCGCCGACGGAGAGCACGGTACGGTCACTCACGGTGAACAGAAGCACAGTGAAGAGAAGCAGGTCGAGCGGAAACGCCAGCTCGGCATGATGGGCACCAGCCTCGAGATCACCGCGATCGGCCCGGATGCGGAAACGCTCGACCGCGCTATCGACGCCGCCGTTGCCGAGATGCAACGGATCGAAGACTTGATGACCAGTTGGCGCGACTCTCCCCTGAACACTCTCAACGATGCGGCGGGTCAAGGGCCGCAGCGCGTCGATCGAGAGATCGTTCGCCTGGTCGCAAGAGCGGTGGACATCGGTGTTCTAACGGAGGGCGCCTTCGATCTCACGTTCGCAAGCGTTGGCAAGCTGTGGGACTTCAAAGCGGATCCCCCGCTCATTCCGACCGAACAAGAGATCCGAGAGAAGCTCGCTCACGTCGACTTCCGCCACGTGGACATCGATCTCGAGAACCTTCGAATTGCCCTGCCTACGGGGACGCGGATCGGGCTCGGCGGGATTGCCAAGGGATACGGTGTCGATCGAGCGATGCGAGTGCTGCTCGATCATGGCGTACGCCACGGCGTGGTCAACGCGGGCGGTGACATGAAGGTGCTCGGCACCAACTTCGGCAAAGCGTGGGAAGTTGCCATCAAACACCCGCGCGACGAGAACCGCGCCCTTGCCGTGCTGCGGCTGTCCAACACGTGCCTCGTCACATCGGGCGACTACGAGCGGTTCTTCTTGAAGGATGGGAAGCGCTATCACCACATCATCGATCCGCGCGACGGCCGCCCGGCCACCGGAGCGATCAGCTCGTCCGTGGTGGCCCAAGACGCCGCCTTTGCCGACGCTTTAGCGACAGCGTTGTGCGTTCTCGGTCCACAGCGGGGGCTGGCCATCATTGAGCAACTCCCCCGCGTCGAAGCGTTGATCGTCGACCTCGAAGGCGAAGTACACGCTTCGAGTGGACTCGCGCCGATGGTGCTCGAGGCGAAACTCTCGTCGTGAGCCGCTTCGCAATCCCCTCACTATCCGCAGCACGTTCGCCCAACGCCGCCGAGCGTCAACGACGCAGGCGCCCACGATGGACCGCTTCGTACCGCGAGTTGACGGACACCGCGACGGCGCGGTGGATCGGTCTCGCTCGAACGGCAGAGGCGCTCGCGGGAGGCGCGCTCACCGTCGCGCTGCCCATCAGCATCGCACGCAGCGGCGGGACCGCGTCCGACGTCAGCGCCATGTTTGCCGCTTTCGCCGTCTCACTACTGCTCGGGCAGTGCCTCTGGACCCGGCTTCCTGACCATTGGGCGACACCGACGGTCGCGGCAATCGCGCTGGCCGCGAGCGGCATGGCGATCGTCGCGCTTGCAACGCAACCGACCGGTGAAGGGTTGATCGCGCTGCGGGCAGTTCAAGGCGGGCTAGTCGGTGTCGGCGCCCCGCCGCTAGTCACTTGGTTGGCGCACCTCGACGGCGAGCGATTGGGCGCACGTCTCGGATCTCAGAGTTCTGCGCGGCTCCTGGCATTCACCGGCGGACCGCTGGTCGGCGGCGTGGCGATCGAGGTGCTCCCGGCCCATGCGTTCTACGCCGGGTGCGGGTTCTTGGTGATGACGACCGCACTCGCGTTACTCGCCGTGCGCACGCCGCCCGTAGATATCCTGACCAAGACCCCCCCTATGGGTGAGGCGGTGACGCGTTCGCGAAGCCGCCTCACCTTATCTATCTTCGTCGGTGCGTTTGCCGCCACCGCCGCCGCCACCAGCACTGTGATCTTGACGCCCGAGTTTCGATCCCTCGGTCTCTCCGCAACCGGAATCGGCGCCGCGCTGAGCGCAATGTTACTCACACGCGCTGCCCTCGATTGGCGGGCCGGTCGGCTCGCCGACCGCGGTCGCTGCTCGACTCCGATGGTGGTCGGCCTACTCGTGTTGGCCGTCGGTACGCTGATAGTGGGCGCAAGCGGTAGCGTCACGGCCCTCGTCATCGGTCGTATCGTGAAAGGCGTGGGCATGGCCGCGTTCGCGACTCCCGCACTTCGTTGGGCCGCACACCGCGGCAACATCGGAAAGGCGTCGATCGTCGGAGCGGGTTTCACGTGTGGGTTGATCGGTGGATCGATCGTGACCGGTTGGCTTGCGGCATCGGTATCGGTCGCGGCCGCGTGGATCTGGGTCCTCCCGCTGACCGCCTCCGCGTGGTCGATCAGTCGGTCGAGCGCGGGTTGTAGCGAACTCGAGACGAATCCTCAGGGATGAATGTCGATATGGGTCGCATCGATGTATACGTGAGTCATGGAACAGTCACGCTTCACTCAGCCGCGGCGCCACTCGATCGCGTTCCCTGTCGCGACCATCGCGCTGCTTATAGCCCTCTTGTCGCCACGGCTCGCGGTGGCGCAAGGCTACGGCTACAAGAAGGAAGAAGACCCCCTCGTCCTCGGTGTCAAGCAAGCGATCTCGGCCGCGCGCAAGAACCAGCACGACCAGGTCGCCGCCACCGTGAAGACCCTCGAGTGGCAAGTCCGTGAGCTCCGCGACGACGTGCGAGTCGATATGAAGCCGGTCATCGACGCCGCGTTGGCCACCAAGGACGTGCGTCGCATCGGATATGCCTTGACCGAACTCGTCTTTCACGCGACGCGCCAAAAATTCCATTGGAACCAGGCGGAGAAGCTCGCTGATCACGCACGCGCGCGTGCCCGCCTTCAGGCCGCGCGGTTCTACTACGACGAGATCCTCTCGCACGCCGTTCGCCGCGCGGACGCAATGCTGAAGAAGAAGCGACACGAAGCGATCCTCGTCCACTTCGAACAGCTACGGTCTGCAACGGGCAGCCCTGGGCTATTCGGAGCCGGCAAGCGACCGCCGGATCTCCCGAAGTACTCGAAAGCGAGCGCCGATGTTGAGTCGCTGCTTCGCGAGGTTTACCCCGAGTTCCGGAAGAGCCAAGAGAAGAAGAAGCCGACGTCTCGAACCAAGCGTGGAGACGAGCACCGTCCGAAGCAGGCGCAGTCGTGAGCCGGCGCGCGGCGAGCACCGTGGCATACCTCCTTGTGTGCGCAACCTGCTACGCCCAAGAAACAACACCGGCGCAGTCCGACCCACCACCGTTCTTCGACGTCGAAGACATCTCCGAACCGGAGTCCGAAGACCCCTTCCAGATACACGGTCGCTTCGACCTGACTTACTGGCACTTCGAGAACTCCAGCAACATCGATCGCTTCGAACAAGAAGAAGTCAACCTGATCAGTCCCGCGTTGTCGCTCTCCTACCGCTTGACGTCGCACTTGAAGGTGGCGACCGAGATCGAGTTCGACGGCCTGAGCGGTGAACTCGAAATCGACAACCTCTACGTCCGAGGCGAGACGGCAACGTCGCACGGTTTCATGTTCCGTACCGACTTGGGTGTGCACTACATCCCGTTCGGCATCGAGCGACGGTACTACTCTCCCGCGACCAATCCCCTGGTCGATCGCCCGTCGCCGTTTCGTCGCATCTTTCCCGGAAGCTATTCGGATGTCGGGTTGTTCACCGCAACGACGTACAAACGCGGCGGTTCGACGACGACGCTCGAAGTCGCGGTGACCCGAGCCCTTCGCGGACCGGACCGAGACGATCGCGGGACGGGCCGGGTGCGAAAGTACGATCAGCCGCAACTCTCGGGACGCGTCGGATTTGAACCGCGGGACGGAGTGTCGATCGGCGTGTCCGGGCTGATCACCAACGTCGAGCGACGCGGAGGGTCCGGACACCGGCGTCTCGATTTGATCGGGCTCGACGCCGCGTGGGCGTCCGACGGCTGGATGGCTCGGTTCGAGTATCTCGAAGGTGGGTTCGATGGTAGAGCCAGCGAAGGTGGAACCATCCGGCGGGACGGATGGTACGCCGAGCTCTACCGAAAGTTCTCGTTCGACCGAGAGTACTTGCAAGCGATCGAACTCGTCACAAGGTACGACACCATCGATGAGAACTCACGCGTACGCACGTTTCGGGACGCCAATCGTTGGGCGTTTGGCCTGAACTGGATACCGCACTCCCAAGTGCGGCTCAAAACAGAAGCAGTGCTCAGCAAAGAGCGCGGAGACCAGATCGCGAACAATGGACTCTTCGTCCAACTCGACCTCCACTTCTGATTCCACCCGGTCCCCTCGGTCCAAGGCGCTGCGCCTCGGTATCGTGCTGGGCGTGCCGCTGGTGTGTGCACTCGCATTACGCATTCCGTTCATCGCCGGTGAACTCGATACCCCCGACAGTGTCCGACTCGCACGCGCGACAACACACTTCGATCCGCTCGAGTTCGCCCCCCACTTCCCGGGATACCCGGTCGCGGTTTGGCTTACGCGTCAACTACCGGAGCACGCTGGGTCGCAAAGTTCCGGTCGCGCGTGGAGCGTGTTGTCGGCGCTGTCGGGAGCCATAGCGTGCGCGGCGCTCGCCGGGGTGATGCGACGACGCTTCGGGGACGGGGCCGCGCTGGCCGCCGGAGTCACGACCGCGGTCCTGCCGGCGTTCGTGATCGAGTCCCTCCGAGTTGCTACGGATGTCGCGGTGTTGCCATGGATCGTGGTCGGACTCGGCGCCGCGTCGCTTCCCCGCGGTTCGCTCTTCGGGGGATTCATGGTCGGACTCGGCCTGGGGATCCGCCCTTCCGCCTTCGTCTGGTCGGCTGGCCTGCTCGCCGCAAGCCAGCGAAAGTACGCGGCGATCGGCGTCACCCTGGGAATCGCGTTGTGGCTGCTCCCGACGCTCGCCATCGTCGGAACGACCGCTTATCTCGAAGAGGGAGTTCGATTCACGACTGCACACTTCGCTGATTGGGGAGGGACCGCGTTTACCGCCAGCGGTGGGTCGCCGACAAGTCGCTGGAGCGACGCCTGGCACTACTGGATCGCCGCTCCTATGGGCGGGTTCGCGGTGATCGCGGTCGTCGGCCTGATCGCTCTTGCGCATCTGGCGTATCGGCGAGCGGCCTTTCGCCCGCTCGCGGTGGGCACAGCGGCTTACCTCACCTGGATCGTCGTCGCGCAAAACCCGACTCACTTTCGCCACGCCATGCCAGTGGCTTGGATTGGCGTCGCCGTCGGGACTGCGGCGATCATCCACGCGGGAACGCGGTCGACCCTCTGGCGGTTGGGGACCACCGTCGGCCTCGGCTGCCTTCTGACCCTTTCGTCTTACTCGTCCTGTTCACTCGCAAAGCGCTACGCGTTGTCGACACCGCCCGTGGTCGCGGCCGTTGGAGAACTCGCAAGTAGCGACCGATTCGATCCGTTACTCGACCGGATCTACGTACACACAGCTCGCCCCTTCTTCTCTTGGCTGCACCCCCAGTGGAGCGTCCGCACAGCTACGACGGTGACGGCAGTCCGAGAAGATCTCGCCGGACTTCCGCTGCAACCTCGAAGGGTTTGGCTCTCCCACGCGATCGAAGGCGTTTCGCAACCAGCTGAGATCGTACATCTGCGCGACGTCGATCTCTGTGAATGGGGATCGAGATTCGCGCTGACTCCTCTCGATCCGCATCCGAGCGGAACGTGGGCACACGTCACGTCGAACTCGTGGGTCCAACCACCCCAGGAGGGATCCAAGCGATGACGATTCGAAGATTCCCACTCCTGCGCTACTACGTGATCGGCTCCTTCTTGGCGATCGCCGTTATCAGCGCACTGCTCGGTTCGATCATGGCGCGGGAAGTCCACGACGATCTGCTGGAGAAAGCAAAGAGCCACGCCGTCCGCGTCCTCCGGTACGTCCAGCAGGACATCCAGACGGACTTCCTCGAGCCACTGTTGGCAACCGGTGCGGTCATCGACTTGGAGCAGAACGACGCCCAGTACGACGCGATCAATACGGTGGTGCGCCGAGTGGCAGACGCGTTCGGTCTGCTCGATGTTTACATCTTCGATCAACAAGGGGTCATCGTGTACGCCAGCCGTCGCGAGCACATCGGAATGCGAACCCCCGAATCAAATCAGCTCTTCCGAATAGCACTGACCGGCAAGGTTGCCTCGGCCGTCCGTCAGCGCGGGGCGCCGCTTGATATCGCCGAGGGCAGTGAAGTTCCACTACTCGAGACCTATGTCCCCGTACGTTCGATCACGGAACAGTTTGACGGGGACGACGCGGTCGCCAACGTGATCGAGGCGTACCAAGATCTCGACGAGTTTCAGCGCGCAGTAACCAGCGCGCAACAGCGGATTGTGCTCGCGACCGCAATCGGCGGACTGCTTCTCTTCGGCATTCTGTTTTGGATCGTGCGGTACGCCGACCGCCTCATCCAGAAACGCACCGACGAGCTGTTGTCGTCGAACCTACGACTCACGGAACTCTCGAAGGATCTCGAGATGGAAGTGGATCGGCGAACGAAGCAACTGATCCAGCAAGAAAAGCTGGCTAGCCTCGGGACACTGGCCGCCGGATTGGCTCATGAGCTGAACAATCCACTGGCGACCGTCTCCGCGTCCGCTCAGGGACTGCGGTCGCGACTGCAAAGCTCCAAGAAAGGCGAACCCTTCGACTCCGACGACGTCGAGGAATATGTCGACTTGATCATCGACGAGTCCTTTCGCGTGAAGGAGATCACACGAAGCTTGCTCGACTTCTCGAGACAACAACCTGGGGATAGAGTTGAACCGATCGACGCCTCGAAGATTCTCGCCGAAGCGACCACCTTGCTTCGCGTCGGACCCGACCTCGACGAAATCGACGTCGTACTACCCGAATCTCAGTTCATCTTTTCCGGAGACGCGACGACCTTCCGGCAGCTCAGCTTCAACGTCATGAAGAACGCGATGGACTCGATCCGAGAGCGCCTCGCCGACCAACCCACCCCACGCGGACGAATCCGCTGGTTTGCGCAACAGAAGGACGGCGAACTAGAGCTTTCGTGCCAGGACAACGGAGTCGGCTTCCCTCCAGAGCGAGCCTCGGAACTCGTCGAACCCTTCTTCACGACGAAGAGCCCCGGATCCGGAACGGGACTCGGTCTCGCACTCTGTCACAGCATGGCCTCACGTATGGGAGGTCGACTCGAACTGTCGAGCGACGGGATCGGCTGCGGAGCAACCGTACGCCTGACCGTGCCGGCCAACGGAGATCTCTCATGAAGCGACCGCTCACCACCCCGCCCCTCCGTCTCTTGATCGTCGACGACGAAACCAAGTTCGCCGACGTTCTGGCAAAGGAACTCGCCCGCGAGGGCCACGACTGCGCTGTGCGGTACGACGGAAAATCCGCACTATCCGTATTCGACGACGGTGACTTCGACGTCGTCTTGTTGGACCTCAAGCTTCCCGATAGCGACGGGCTTGAACTTCTCGTCGAGTTCAAGAGCCGCGACCCGCTGGTAGAAGTCATCATGCTGACCGGACACGGCTCGTTGGACAGCGCGATCCAAGCGATGAAGGTCGGCGCCTACGACTATCTCACGAAGCCGTGCCAGCTCGACGAACTCTCGATCCTAGTGGAGAAGGCCGCCGATCGCGGGCAGACCAAGCGTGAGAACCTCTCCTTGAGGCAACACCTGGGGCAAAGCTCGAAGCCACTACCTCTGATCGTCGCAAGCGAAGAGATGCGGCGTATCGTGGATCAGATCGGCAAGGTCGCTCGAGCGACAGACGTTCCGGTCTTGATCACGGGGGAAAGCGGGACCGGCAAGGAGCTCGTGGCACGCGAGGTCCACGCCCAGAGCCCAGCCCAAAATGAGGCGTTCATCGCGGTCAACTGCGCGGCCCTTCGCTCCGAGCTTCTCGAGAGTGAGATCTTCGGCCACGAGAAAGGCGCGTTCACCGGAGCGACCAGTCGCACCGACGGCATTGTCGAAGTGGCACGGGGAGGGACGCTGTTTCTCGACGAAATCGGCGAAATCGATGAGGCGGTCCAAGCGAAGCTCCTGCGGTTCATTCAGTTCGGTGAGTACCGGAGAGTCGGAGGTACGGAAGAACGCCGAGCCGACGTGCGCATTGTCGCGGCAACGAATCGAGAGCTCCGTCGCGAGATCGAAGCGGGCAGGTTCCGCGACGACCTGTACTACCGCTTGAACGTGGCTGAGATCCACGTCCCTCCCCTACGTGACCGACCCGACGATATCCGGCCCCTGGTAGTTTCGTTCTTGACGAAGTACGCCGGACGCAGTGGTCCCGCGTCGATCGACGACTCGGCTCTCGATGTACTGTCGAGCTATGCTTGGCCCGGCAACGTGCGTGAACTCGAGAACTTCGTTCGCCGGATACTCATTTTCCTCGAGGGTGATCGAATCTCGTCACGCACGATTCAAGACGCGTTCCGCGGGATTCGTCTCGATCCGGCCGACCAGCCCACATCGCTGCGACTTCACGATGTGTCACGCGCCCACATCGAACGGGTGCTCTCACTCTCCAGCGGGAACAAGACCCTCGCCGCCAAGAAACTCGGAATCGCCGTCAAGACGCTGTACAACAAGCTGGCCGAGTACAAGTCAGAAGACGAGAACAAGGCGAAAGCGTAAGCCAGGACAAGTAAGAGGAGGGATTCTTCGGCTCACCACGGCTATCTGAGAGCAAACTACTCTTAACAAGACCAGCGGCTATGGTGCACAGCACTGACCCGCTCGAGAGCTGTGCGACCATGAAGTGCCCCTACTGCGCCGAGACCATTCAAGACGAGGCGATCGTGTGTCGCTTCTGCGAGGCTCAAAGAGAAGGCACGGAGTGGGTTCGTTCCGCCGAGGCGGACCGCCCACGCTCGGATAGTCCACGTCCTCGGGCCAAAGGAACCTTGAACCTGCAGATCGCGGGATACTTCATGGCGATCTCGGCCGGGTTCGAGATCATTTCGCTGACCTCGCCGGTCCCTTTTTGGGGAGAACTCAGGGGCGGTGTGCTAGCGGTCACCTACCACGCACTATTTGCAGGAGCGTTCACCGCGTTGACGATCGCCCTGCTCAAGCCGACCACGTGGGGCCCGCGGGCCGTAAACCTCACGTGCATAGCTGTGACCATCGATCGCGGGCTCTACCTCATCGATAAGCAGGCGCGCGAAGCTGAACTCGCAAAAACGTTGGGGGGTTCGGCGGAGACCCTGAGTGAGTTTCTCGACCCCAGCGCCTTCGAGTTGATCATGCTAGCGGCCGGCTTGGTCACGCTCCTCTCCTGGTGGGGATTCGCGGGATACGTGCACTATCGACGCGCCTACTTCGTCGCCCGATAGCACTCACTCTGCTGTACTCACCCGCTCTGGGCGCGCTCGGCACAAAAAAAACGGGAGGTCGGCGAAACCGACCCCCCGTTCTACTCCGACGACTCAGAAGCTAGTCGCACGGAGTGAAGCTCGCGCAGTCCAATCCATCCACGGACGGATCCGCGCCACACGCCGGGTACGGCGACGGCGGGTTCGGACCCGACGAGAAGAGATTGTCCAGCAAGTAGATCGGATCGCCGATGTCTTTTCCGCCATCGTCGTTGGCATCCGACGCGTCGTCGCAATTGCTCGACGGTCCCATCGAGAACAGTTCAGCCAAGATGAAGATCGGATCCGCAATGTCGATTCCGGAGTCGCCGTTGGCATCGCCTCGGACGAACAGTCCAGTAGCTACGCCGGGTACAATCTGAACCGACGCGTGACTCACCGTTGCGTTGTGAGTCACTCCGTCAGCCGCGACGACGTTGTCGATTTCGAATCCGGGATTGCCGTGCTGATCATCTTCGAAGATCAAGGAGCTCGTCGTGCCGACCGCGTCACCGATGAAAGTCGACGCGACGGTGTCGAGCTGAATCACTCCGGTCTCGGTCGAGACCGCGAGGTCTGTCGTGAGTCCGAGGAATGACTCGATGATGCCGATCGTGACACCGCCGGACCAAACCGTCGCCTGGTAGAAGTCGACGCCGCTCAAGCCCGCGGGCTGATCCACGCCGCTGACCGAAACCAAGCTCGCGTCGAATCCAACCGCCATCGACCAGCCGCCGATTGCGTTCGGGTAACCGGGGCTCGAACCAAGCTCGACCGCGGTTAGCATGGACGATCCCGAACCCGCTCCTGTGCTCGGGTCGTACGTGACCGTCGCATCGCCGGCCTCAAAGCTGAACAGCAGCGTCGGGGGCGGAGGCGGGAGCACGGTGACGTCGCACTCGACGGCCCCGGTGCCCGCTGCGCCGACGAGACCTTCGACCGAGTAGGTGTAGCTACCCGCCAAGACCGGACTGTCGAGGTAGGTCGTCGACGCACCCGTCAATACGGCGATCACCGAACCACCACGGCGAACTTCGACCGATCCGTAGGGATCGTTGTTGGTCCAACTCAGCGAGACGCTCGAGCCGGAGCCCACTTGGTTACAGGCGACGTCGGATACGCCGTCCGCTTCTACGCTCACCCCGCAGGTCTGCGTGAACGAGGTAGACCCACCGTTCATCGCGGTGACACCATACGTGTGAGCACCGAGCGCCACCGGCGAATCGGAGTAGCTCGTCGTAGATCCAGACAACATAGCGATGACGCTACCGTCGCGAGTGATCTCGATGCCGGTGTACGGACCGTTGTTCGACCAGCTCAGATCGACGGTGTCGACGCCAGTGGTCGAGCAAGCGAGATCGGAGACCGGTGCGGTACCGCCACCGGTTCCGCTCGGCACCGGCACGTTGATCGTGACGCTGTCCGGCGTTCCCGGCTTGAACATGCTGATGACTGCCGAGCCCGGCGACGGAGCCGACGTCGACACGAAACGGAAGTTGTAGAGCGCGCCCCAGCGCAACGCGTTGGCGTCTTCGTTCGCGGCGAACGACTCGGTAGCCCAATTGACGTCGGTGCCGCTCACGGTGGTCGCCCAAGACGCGTTCGTGTAGGGCTCGCCACTGTGATAGTCGACGTCGTGGAACCCGGTGCTAGTCAAGACGGTTCCGCCGTTGAGAACAACCGTGAACTCGCCGACGCTGCGGTCGGAGTTCGCATTGAAAATGGCGTACTCGTACTGCCACAGTCCGCCGAGATCGATCACGTGCGTGGCGATCTGAATCAATCCATCGACGTGAACCGTTTGAATCTCGACTTCCGGAATCTCGGCTTGCCACGCGTCGAGTGCAGTCGATTGGCGAACCGTCGAACCCGTCAACGTGATGTTGTAGCTGCCCCCCGACGGAGAGACATTGATGGCACGATACGAAATGTTGTTGTCGTCGTTCCCTGGGAAGCCCTGCTCACCCGGAGCGATGTAGTTGCCGGTCACGAAGTATTGCGCGCCCGGGTTGAGCGCCGGATTGAGATCGTCGTGGTGAACTTGAAGGCGACGGCCGATGGTGCCCGCGGCCGGCGCCGGCTCACTGTGCGGATACGGGAAGAAGGTCGAGGTCGCGTTGATGTCGAACCGCGGACCGTTACCTTGCGAACCATTCAGGCCAGCGCTGTACGGGTCGGAGCAACCGGGCTGCAGCGCACTGCCGCCGCCGCCCGTGCAAGTTCCGCAAACGCTTCCGGAAAGAGCGGCGAAGCCGTGCTTGAGCCAGCTCATGCCGATGTGCTCCATGACGCCGTCTTTGAGGCGGAACATGTCTTGAGCGATCACCGGATGTTGATTGGTGCTTGCCACCCACGACAACGGATCGCAACCGATATTGCACGAGGTCGTACCCACCGAGAATGCGGCGATGTTGCCGACCGACCCGTAGCTGTTCACATTGGGAAGACTTCCCACGATCACGTTGGGTCCGGTCGTGGTGCACGCCTCTTGCCCGTGAGCAACAGGGGCCACGGCCAAGAGCAATAGCATGGATAGAACGACTCTGCGCATTTGGCATCCTCCAAGAAGTAGTGTTGATGAGCCCGAAAACGATTCGCCCGCGCACCTCGCGGGCCCCCCGGGAAAACAACCCGGCGCGCGACTATATCGAGCCAACTCGACGGCCGCTATCGACTGATACATTCCGCAATGAAATGAGGCGCCGGGATTCGTCCGAGGGCGCAGGAGACGCTGCTCGGCAGCCACGGAGTCCGGTGAGTGTGGGGTTTGGAAGAAGACTGGCCACCCGGGACGAATCGTGGAGCTCGAGAGGCCGACACAGGGGCTACGGATGGCAAAAACTCGACGCGAGCCTTGTCCCGGGATCGACCCGGACCCCGGCTGACCCGGGGCTGGCGCGCGCCGAGTTCTACTCGGCAATCGTAAAACGTTTAGTTACTTAGAAGACGAGTTCCGCGCTGAAGCGCAGATAGATGTCGTGGCCCTCGAAGTCGACCGAGCTGGGAGTCGACGCTGCGCCGTTGGTTTCCCGCTCTTCAGCGGATCCCAACGCGGACCAACCCGAGATGCCGCCACCCGCCCCGAGGACGAAGGTCTCGCCAAACAGCAAGCGAAGGTCGAGCCCCACTCCGCCTTCGATTCGATAGTCGCCGAGGTCACCGGAGTTACTTCCGGTCGCCGTGGGAATCCGCTTGTAGCTACCGGCACTCGATCCTAACGCCCCTCGAACATACGGGTAGAACGCAAAGTCGAACCCTGACGGCTCTCGACTGAACGGATAGAGCAACGCCCCCGCTTCGATTCCGCCCCCCACGGACTCAGACGTAATGCGTGACGACCCGAAATCCCACCTCTTCTTGTCGTAGTAGACGAACGCCGACGTCACGCCTTCGACCTGCTGATCTCGATCACGATGGTATCGAATGTGGAACTCGTAGCGGCTCGACTCATCCCAGGCGCGATCGAACTTGTTGAGACGGAAACGAGACTCGATGGGCACTTGAACGCTGCCCGCGATCCCGAGATCGCCCGGGACGTTGCTCAAGTCGGCGCCGTTGGACTCTTCCATCGACTCCGGCTGATAACTTGCGATCGACACCGTCGCCGTCAGTGGACCCGAGTCACCGCGCGTAAGCGGTGAGGGCGCGCCGTTGGTCAACCGTGTGGTCGAGCAGCCGACAGTGAGCGAAAGAAGGAGCGCCGAGAGGACGCGAAGGACTTGGACATTCATGGTGGTTCGTCTTCCGTGTTCTTGTTCCCGCGGAGGGATGACCCGATCACGACCCCCACCAATCGGATGGGGGCTATCCGGTGTTATCGGTCGGGATGGAAGAGACCCGCAGGGAGCAAGGCGCGGTTTTTGGAGGATTTCCGGAAAATGCGGGATTTTCCGGAGCGCGGCGTCGTCGCGTCGACCGGGAACTGCGCCGGGAGGCTACTTCTCGCCGTGAGGCCGCACCTCTAGAGCCCGGACTATTCATCAGGCGGAGTCGTTACGCGCCCGAAAGGGCGCCAATCGTGCCGAGCGAAGACATCAGAGGTCAATCAGACGATGATCAACGGAACACAGGCTGCGATTCTCGTGAAGATCAAGGCGCGACGCCGA
>JAJFFE010000207.1 GCA_021776775.1 Planctomycetota bacterium
AGTTTCAGACGGCGCGCCTGCACGGGCTGGGGATACCGACCAAACACCGTGACGACGACGACCCACCGTCAGTCGAAGGGCCGCTGTTCCTGCGCGACGACCGAAACGTGATCACGCCGTACCGACCGTTCGCACCGAGCTACTGGGCGCGCCGAGTCGACGCAACACCGGAACCGTTCACACTCCTACCGCTCACACTGGAGCAGCTCGCCGTCGTGCAAAAAGCATTGACCAAGCGGCCGACCACTGAGGTCGAGGGCGAGCCTACAGTAGAGATCGCCACCCCACTCGACGCCGAATCGATCGCCTACGTCTGCACGACCGTGACCGAGTTCGACGGCGAACTCGTCTACGTGCACGACGGACAGGTCAGTGGCGCCAACGGCGCGGTCGATGTTCCCGCCGATCACCCGTCACGCCAGCCGTACCGGTGGGCGATCGGTCACGACGTGCGACCCGCGCGACAGTCGCTCGGCGTCGGCGGCTGTACCGACTGCCACGCCAAAGACGCGGCGCTGTTTCACGGACGAACCGACGGCGACTCCGTAATGTACGAGCTGTTCGGAACCGATCCCTACCTGGTCAAGTCGTGGGAAGCCGCCGTGGCCGGACGGGTGTCGTTCAAGTGGCTCGCGTGGCCGGTAGCTGGGCTCATTGCGTTGATCGTGCTCGCGAGCGTCGTCGAGGCGCTCCGCCGTCGGCTGTTTCGCGAACCCGACATCGGTCCGAAACCATGAGCCGACTCGCCTACTTCATAGCCCTAGGTTCCGGGACGGCGCTCGCCCTCACCGGACTGCTCGGCTGGCTCGACGATGGCTTACGACACTGGAAGCTGGCGATCCACATGGTGGCCGCGCCGATCCTTCTGGTCAGCGTGCTGGTCGTCGCCGTCGTCTGGGCCGGCCGCAAGCTGTCGGCGCTGCAACGGCTGAGCTACTGGGCAGTGCTCAGTGGCATCGTCGTCGGTGCGGTGGCAATGCTCCTCGCGATGCTTCCGCATTTCGGCCAAGATACCCTTCACCTGCTGTTCGACATTCACCGTGGAGCTGCGGTCGCGATTGCGATCGGTACCGCGCTCCATTTCGTCGCGCTTCTGGCCAACCGCCGTCGAGCGCGTCACTCTTCAACTTCCGTTTCCTCAGAGGATCGCCCCGATGTTTCGACTGCTGACGCTTAGCTGCCTCGTTTGTTTGGTTGGCCTCTGTTTGGTTAGCCTCGTCGGTTGCGAACCGAAATCCATCGACGCCCCCGTCGCCACATCGAAGCCCGCCGCCAAGGCTGCCGCCAAGCCGAACGGAGCGACCGACGCCGGCAAGGTGGAGCCGAGCAAGCCCGCCGCACCGACCCTCGCCGCCATCGCCATCGAACTGCCGAAGCCGCAGTTCAAGGGCACGCCGAAGCACGCCAAATCAGACAACCTCGAAGCGCCCCGCAAAGGTGCGCGACCGGCGTTCATGGCACCCGCCGGCTGCAAGCTGCTATCGAGCGGCGCCGCCGTGACGTCGAGCGATCCGTACCCGGTCATCGGCGAGGTCGATCTCGTCACCGACGGAGACAAAGAAGCGAACGAAGGCAGCTACGTCGAACTGGGACCGAAGGCGCAGTACGTGCAAGTCGATCTCGGCGCCAGCCACGCCATTCACGCGGTTGTCATCTGGCAGTTCCACATGAACGCGCGCATCTACAAAGACGTGGTCGTTCGAGTTTCGGACGACGCCGACTTCGTCGACTACACGACGGTGTTCAACAACGACCACGACAACTCCTCCGGTTTCGGCGTCGGCGAACACCAAGAGTACTGGGAGACGAACGAAGGCAAGTTGATCGACGCGGAAGGGAAGAAGGGTCGCTACATCCGGGTGTACTCGCACGGCAACACCGAGGATGAGTTGAACCACTTCACCGAAGTCGAAGTATGGGGCGTCTAGACACCCCGGCGGTGGACGAGCAGACCCCGAAGGCGACCGACGGTCCACCCGTCCGTCGCCGAAACGTTCTGATCGTCGGGTTCGTCGGGGTCAACGTGCTCATCGCTATCGCCAGTTTGGTGATTCTCTCGCAGCTCAATTCCAACGACGCCGATCCGGCCGACGAGGAACTGAGGTATTGGAAAGAGGAAGCGCGGCAGCGCCAAGCGGAGATCCAACGGCTCGAGGCCGAGTCCTCGGCGCTCTTGTATTCGATCCACGGAGAATTCGACGACTTGCAGTCCGAATCACGGCCCGCCGAATCGCCGCCCGCCAAGTCACCGAGCCAACCGGCGGGCACGACTCCATCGACTCCCGCCTCTGACACCCGATCGAATCGCGCGCCATGAAGCGCAACCGACGTAGCCGGACCGAGAGCCAGTGATGCAACGGGTCGCCGCAGCTCTTCTGGCCATCGGAATCGTCGCCGCCGCGGCTGCGCTCCGACTTCCGGACCTCGCCGAGCGACCCATGCACACCGACGAAGCGGTCAACGCGGTCATCCTGGACACGCTACGCTCGCAAGCCGACTACGTCTACGACCCGATCGAACACCACGGTCCGTCGCTTCCCTACTTTGCACTCTCCATGCTTCGCGTCGGCGGCGTCGACTCCTTCGCCGCCATGAGTGAGACGCAGCTGCGCTTGGTCACGGCGTTGTTCGGGATCGCGCTGGTCGGTCTCTTATTCTTGTTGGGCCCGCTGGTCGGTTCCGTCGGTCGCCTCTCGGCCATGAGCTTGGCCGCACTTTCACCCGCCGCGGTCTACTACTCGCGCTACTACATTCACGAGATGCTGCTGGTGGTGTTCTCACTGCTCGCCATCGTCGGGTTGTGGCGCGGCGTGCAATCGCGACACCCGGCGACGCGCGCGGCGTGGTGGATCGCGAGCGGCCTCGGGCTGGGATTCATGCATGCGACCAAAGAGACGTGTGTCATCTCGTACGCCGCCATGGCGGTCGGAGTCATGGCAGCGTGGCGAGGTGCTGCCCTGCCTGGCGCCTCAGCGCGCGGCGACACCCGAAATGGCGCGGGAACACCGCTGTCGAAGCGTGGCTGGCTCCTGTTCACCATCGTGCCGGCGGTGCTCGCGTCGGTGGCGTGCTTCTCGTTCTTCGGTACCGATGCCCGGGGGCCGCTCGACTCGGTGCTCACCTTCGACACCTACCTTCGCCGCGCGGGCGGCGCCGACACGCTGCACGTGCAGCCGTGGTGGTACTACTTCACGCTGCTCGGCTACACAAAGCTCGGTCCGTTCGTCTGGAGCGAAGTGGCGGTGTTCATCTTCGGCGTCGTCGGACTGTTCGCGGTGTGGCGCGGCGCGGTTCGCAGCCAACTGCTGTCTTACGAAAGTCTGCCGACCACCGTCGACCCTCGCTTCGCCCGCTTCATCGCTGCTTACGCGCTGACCATGACCGCGGTCTACGTCGCCATTCCCTACAAGACGCCGTGGTGCATCCTAGAGTTCTGGCTGCCGTGGATGGTGCTCGCCGGACTCGGGGTCGGAAGCCTACTGTCGCCGAGTGGCTGGGGACGACGACGCCCCCTCGCCATCGTGGCGACGCTCATCTTCGTGGCGTCGATCGCACACCTCGGCCGGCAAGCGTACCTCGCGGCGTTTCCACTGTCGGGTAGCTACCGCAACCCGTACGTGTACGCGCATCCGCTGGGCGGCGTCGTTCAGCTTTCCGACTACGTCTGCAAGTTGGTGACGCTCGATCCATCGCCGGTGAAGACACCGGTACTGGTCTACTCGGATCATCCGTGGCCGCTGCCGTGGTATCTGCGCAGCCTCGACCGCGTCGGTTACTGGGACCGAGCCGAAGGGGCCACCGACGTTCTCCAGAGCGTCGGGCCAGCGATCATCATCGCAGCCGAAAGCGAAGCGGACGCCATTCGCGACGCGCTGCCGACAGAGTACGCCGTGAACACGTACGGGCTGCGGCCCGGCGTCCGTCTGGTCCTCTTCGTTCACCCCGAGTTGCGTGCGCGCTTCGTCAAAGATGCGCGTCGTCCGTAGGGAGAAGGTCGCATGATCCAGTACCGATTCGTCCACCACGCCATGGCGTGCGAGTGGGAACTCCGCCTCGACTGCGACGACGCCGACGAGGCCGAGTACGCGGCGCGCGCTTCCTTCGACGAGATCGACCGGTTGGAGTTGGAGCTCAGTCGCTTCATCGAGTCGAGCGACATCGCACGACTATCCGATCTGTCCAACGGCGACTCGAGGATCCTCGGTAGCGAAGCGTTCGACTGCTTGCAGCGCGCACAAGAACTGTTCGCTCTCACCGACGGTGCGTTCGACGTTTCGCTCGGAGGCGGTCTCGATGCACTTCAACTCGACCCAGCGACGCGAACCGTGACGCAGACGAAAAACGCGAAACTCTCGATCGATCTCGGCGGCATCGGCAAGGGGTACACCATCGACGCCGTGGTCGAACAACTCGCCGAGTGGGATATCGACGCGGCGCTCATCACCAGCGGCCAGAGCACTGTCCGAGCGCTGGGATCAGCGCGCACGATCTCCGTCCGCGATCCGCGCGACCACGATGATGTTCTCGCCCGGATGACGCTGTGCGATCGAACGTTCAGCGGATCTGGCACGCTCCTTCACGGACAGCACATCGTCGATCCGCGCACCCAGCGAGCGGCGACCGGCCCGATAGGCGCGTGGGCGCTCGCCGACAACTCCGCCGACTCCGACGCTCTGTCGACCACCTTCATGATAGTCGACCCGCACCGAATACCCGCCATCTGCAGCGCCGTCCGGGGGGCGGCCGCACTCTGGCTGACCGACGACGGAACGCTGCACACCCACGGCGACATCCCGTGGGCGGTCGACGCGTAGCTCACCGACACGTCGCACACCACGAACCCCCAGGTGAGTCACACCCCCCAGGACGTCGGGTTCACCACAGCGAGGTTGAAGTTCGCGACCGCTCCCCGATACTCGGGCCATGGGCATCCCACACACGACCCTTCTGATCGGCGCCGTCGCGACACTGTTCTGTTTCGCCGGCTCCGTCCGATCAACAGATCGGATCGACGCCGACGACGGCGGCTACGCTCAGCACGCAGTGCCGTTTCTCGAGCAACACTGCCTGCGGTGCCACACCGGCGCGAAGGCGAAGGCCGAACTCGATCTAACTCAGTACGCGTCGCTCGAGCAACTGCTCGTCGACCGCGAAGAGTGGACCGAAGTCCGCGACCGAGTCCGGCACCACGAGATGCCTCCGAAAGGGGAACCCCGCCCCACCGCGGCCGAACTCGAAACGTTCATCGCATGGCTTCAGGCAGGACTGACCCGCCCCTCGGCCAACGTCGATCCCGGCTACGTACCGCCGCGGCGGCTGAACCGCGTCGAGTATCGCAACACGGTGCGCGATCTGCTCGGCGTCGACTTCGATCCGAGCGAGACCTTCCCGGTCGACGATGTCGGACACGGCTTCGACAACAACGCCGACGTCTTGTCGCTCTCACCGCTCTTGGTCGAGAAGTACTTGGCCGCCGCCGAAACAATCGCCGACCGTGCCGTGCGCGACCCCCAACTCGACGGGCCGCCCTCGATACAACGCCCCGCCGCCGACCTGCGCAGTGACCGGGGCAAGTTGTACGGCCGCGTCATCTCCATGTCGACGAGCGCCGAAACCTATTTCGAACACGACGTGACAACCGAAGGTCGCTACCTCGTGCGGGCAACTTGCCACGGCCAGCAAGCCGGTCCCGAGTCGGTCCAGGCGGACTTCCGCATCGACCGTCAGAAGATGAAAACCGTCAGCATCCCGGCGACCCGCGAACATCCGGCGGTTTACGAAGCGGAAGTACGGCTCGAACCGGGCCGCCGGAAGATCGGCATCGCGTTCACCAACGACTACTACAGCCCCAAAGACCCGGATCCCAACAACCGTGACCGTAACATGTACGTGCACGGCATGGAACTGGTCGGCCCCCTGGACAGCGCCGCGCTCACCGATCTGCAGCGGCGATGGCTTCCGTCGGGTGACGCACAACCGTCGCCTCCAAAACGAGGCGTGGCAGAACAGAAAGCGGCGCTACGCCGCGCGGTGGTCGGCCTCGGGGAGCGCGCGTTCCGCCGCCCTCTGACGACCGACGACGTCGACGCATTACTCACGGTGGTCGATCGATCGGTCGATGCCGGAGCTTCGAACGAAGCGCGGCTTCGGATCGTGATCACCGCTCTGCTCGCGTCACCGCGCTTTCTGTTTCGGTTGGAAACTACACAGCCAACCGCCCCGCCAAGTACGCCGCTAAGTTCGAATCGCGGCCAAGGCACCGAAACGTCGTCGCGCCCCCTCGACGACTTCGAACTCGCCTCGCGCCTGAGCTACTTCCTATGGTCGAGCATGCCGGACGAAGCGCTCTTTCGCGCGGCCCGCGCGGGAGAGCTGTCGACCGCCGAAGGCACGAGCGCGCAAGTCCGTCGCATGTTGCGCGACCCTCGGTCACTGGCGCTCGCCGACAACTTTGCGACGCAGTGGCTGCAGATCCGAGACCTTCAACAACACGAACCGGACCCGCTGCGTTTTCCCGACGTGGACCGTTCGCTGCGTGACGCGATGCGCCAAGAGACGGTGCTTCTGTTCGACGCCATCCTGCGCGAGAACCGGAGCGTCTGGACGCTGCTCGACGCCGACTTCACCTTCGTCAACGAACCGCTCGCCGAGTTGTACGAGATCGGCGGCGTCCGCGGTCCGTGGATGCGACGGGTACCCGCCGGATCGCGCGGCGGCGGGGTTCTCGCGCACGCCAGTGTGCTGACCTCGACTTCGAACGCGACACGAACGTCGCCGGTGAAACGCGGCAAGTGGATCCTCGAAGCGCTGCTCGATTCGGCGCCGCCACCTCCGCCGCCGGAAGTCGAAGGACTAAAAGAAGAAGAAGCGGGACGTGACGGTGCGACACTGCGAGAACTGCTCGAGCGACACCGTGCCGATCCCAGTTGCTCGACGTGCCACGATCGCATGGACGCTCTCGGGTTTAGCCTCGAGTCGTTCGACCCGATCGGCCGCGTTCGTCACGCCGAGGGACGCCATGAGATCGACGACACCGGTCAACTCCCCGACGGACGCTCCTTCCGGGGCATCGGCGGGCTGCGTCAAGTTCTTCTGGGTGAGCGCGACTTCCTGCGCTCCCTGTCGAAGCATCTGCTGGTGTACGCCATCGGCCGCGGCGCCGAGCCCACCGACGAACCAGCGTTGGAACGAGTCACGGCTGCTCTGGAAGTAGAGCCGACCATCGAACGCGCTGTGCTGGAGATCGTTCAGCTCGACGCGTTCAGGCGACGACGCGTAGAATCGAACTCGAAGAGAAGGCAACCGCGATGACCCGACCGATCCATCGACGCACGTTTCTACGAGGGCTCGGCGTCTCTATGGCGCTGCCGTGGCTCGAATCTATGACGCATGCGTTTGGGCAAAACCCTCTCTCATCGCAAGCGTTCGCCGCCTCGAGTTCAGGCGTCGCGACGCCGAAGAAGATCGCCTTCGTCTTCTTCCCCAACGGCGTCAACTACGATCGGTGGACGCCGACCGGTGAGGGGTACGGCTACGAACTCTCCCCCACGCTCGCCCCACTCGCCCGCCACCGTAAGAACTTCTCGGTGCTGTCCGGCCTTGCCCACCGCAACGCAAAAGCACTCGGCGACGGCCCCGGAGATCACGCGCGGTCGTCGGCCTGCTTCCTGACCGGGGCGCATCCCGTGAAGCAAGGAGACATCGAAGTCGGCGTCTCGATCGACCAGTTGCTCGCCCGGCAGGTCGGACAAGAGACGCGGTTCCCGTCCCTCGAACTTGGGTGCGACGCTGGCCTGCAAGCGGGACGGTGCGACTCTGGCTACAGCTGTGCCTACTCGTCCAACATATCGTGGCGAACCCCACGCACCCCCATGACCAAAGAGATCGATCCACGGCTGGTGTTCGAGCGACTGTTCGGCCTCGACTCCACGCCCCGATCGAAAGTTGCGAGGGAGCGTCGTTTGCGATCCCGTCGCAGCATTCTCGATTTCGTGAAGAGCGAAGCGGACGCCTTGACCAAGCAGGTCAGCCGCGACGATCGCCGCAAGATCGACGAGTACTTCGAAGGCGTGCGATCGATCGAGCGCCGATTGGAGCTGACACAATCCGTCAGCGAAGACCCAGAAGCCGCCGCCGGAATGAAGGCGCCGACCGGAGTGCCCAAGGACTATCGCGACCACCTGCGGCTCATGTTCGATCTTATCGCCTTGTCGTTCCGCCTCGACCTCACGCGCGTGACCACCTTCATGATGGCCAACGAAGGTTCGAATCGACGCTTCCCGTTCATCGACGTTCGCGAGGGGCACCACCACCTATCCCACCACCGTGGCGACACGTCGATGATCGAGAAGATCCGCCGCATCGATCACTTCTACAGCGAAGAGTTTGCGCGCTTCCTCGACACCCTAGCGCAAACCGAAGACGGCGAAGGCTCACTGCTCGATTCGAGCTTGATCGTGTACGGCGGCGCCATCTCAGACGGCAACCGTCACAACCACCACGACCTTCCCCTGATCCTCGCCGGCAACGGCGGCGGTGCGGTAACGCCCGGACGCCACATTCGCTACCGACAGCACACCCCGATGAACAACTTGTTCGTCTCGTTGCAGCAGTGGATGGGGGGCGGCGACGCCAGCTTTGGCGACAGCACCGGAGCGCTGACGCAACTCCGTCTTGATCGCACGTGGTTCTGAGCGTCTCGTATTTCCTATGAGGGCTCTGTTTCGACTCGATAGCGTGGATTGCGGCAAGCAAACAGCGCACGAGCGAGGGCCAACCCGGACCATTCCTTGTCGAGTGAGGCAGACTAACGCCCCACTATTTGCCGCGCATCCAAAACATCTGCACGGCCGCCTTTTGGGTGATCACGAGCCGATCGTCGAAGAAGCCACCCGGCGTACTAGTGCCACTCCCCCCGGCTCCGATCAAGACCTCCGGTGCGCCGGTGCGTCCCGGAGTTCCGCGCCCAGTGTCTCCACCCGCGTGGATTCGTAGTTCCGCTTCGGACCACTCGTGCGGATGTGCCTGCGGGCAGCTCACGCTTCACGCGACCGACAAGATCAAACTCGGTCCAACCCGGCTCGAGCATCAGCGCATAGGGAGCGTCACTCGATAGCGGGTGATCCGTCACCTCACCCACCCCCACGGAGACGTCCCCCAGGTAGATATCGGCACCGGCGCACTCCACGCTAACGAACGAGTGAACCTGAACGCGCCCAGGGCGGCTGTGCCACACCGACACGACTCCCACGATAGCGATGACGAGCAACAACAAGGCGACGAGCGCCACAATAGAACTACGTTTCATGGGGTGTTTCCGGCGAGTGCGGGAGGAGCAGCGGCACACAGAAATCCGAGGGCAGGACTACAGTAAGCACTCCCCCGGCGATCACAATGATCCGCGACGCCTTTCCCCCCACCAATAGCAATAGAGAGTGGCCGCTGCGCCGAGGCGCGTCCGGGCCGTCAGGATTCCGGACATGCATCAAAGACAAGACGACGTTGCGCAGTCCAAGCCGTCGGGAGCCGGATCAACCCCACACCCGGGGAATGGCTCCGTCGGCTCTGTTCCGCCGCTAAAGAGATAGTCGAGCATGAACACCGGATCGCTGATGTCGGTTTGGCCATCGTCGTTCGCGTCGAGGGCCGCTAGACAGTCGAGGGCCGCCCCGTCGAAGAGGTGCGCGAGGGCTGAGACAGGGTCGGCGACATTCAAGGAACCGTCTTGGTTGACGTCTCCACGCTGAAACACAGCGCCGAGCGCCGCCGCCTTCGGGTGTGCGTAGAGGTATTCGACGACCTGCAACGAAAACTCCGCACTGAGCACCGGCCCGTGACCGCCGCCGACGATCGTCCACAGTTCCGTCGAACCAGACGACGCACAACCACTCTCATACCGGCGCACCAGCGTCTCATCGCCCGCGATACTAGCGTCGAGATCGAGCGGCGGGAACGTGTCGTCGAAGTCTAGCGTGCAACCGTCGAACCCGGCCCACTGCTCGACGGACCCGAGCGCCCCTGGGTACGACTCGCCGAAGATCTGCCCGCCCCCGTACGCGATAACTCCGTCGGACGTCCCGTGAATCTGCAAGACGTGCACCGGGCTCGCCGGCGAACACGACGCTGGGTCGGTGAACGTCGCTCCTGCTAGGCTGGCGATCGACGCGATGATGTCCGGGTGGTCGCACGCCATTCGATACGACATGAAGCCGCCGTTCGAATGGCCGATGAGATGAATTCGGCTGGCGTCGACGTTCAACTCGGCCTGCACTTCATCCAGCAGGTCGCGCAGGTAACCCGAGTCATCGACACCGGAGCCGAACAGGTCGCAACACGCGTTGGTCGCATTCCAAAACGGGGCGCCTCCGAGGTCGGTCGTGCCGGTCGGATACAAGTAGATGAACCCGAACGACTCGGCCAACGGGGAAAACTGCATGTACGCTTCCTGGCCCGGGCCACTACTGGTGTACCCGTGTAGCAGCATGACCACCGGCGTCGGGATCAGGGGATCGTAAGACGCAGGTGTGTGGACTTCGACGGGACCCCGACCGGCGTCGACAAAGATCGATCCTGCCGCCGCTGCCGAACAGACTCCCAGCGATAGCCACAACGAAACGAACAAGCGCGAAATCAGAGCGCCGCGGTAGTTCAGAGACACGTTTTCTCCTCGATCGATGCCCGAGATAGGGAACGGTTGGTGTTTGAAGCTAGTAGGCCAAGAGGTCGCAGAACTATCGTGCCATCGACGTCGGTTGGGCGAGAGTCGCGGCCCTGGTTTCAAATCTGTGACTTCCTTGTCGTCGAGACCCACGCAGTGTAGCACCGCCGCCCGGAGATGGCTCAGAACGGTCGGGTTCCCGACCACGTCCCAGCCCCAGTCGTTGGGATCGTCGACCGCCGTCCTGCGGAGAATTGGAGCCGATTCTTGACAGAGTCCAGAATTTGATCTATTCCATAATTATGGAACACGACCCCGCTGACCTTCTCCGCGACCACGGGCTCCAAGTCACGGCGCAACGCATGGCCGTCTTGCGAGCCGTATCGTGTCGGCCCCACTGCACGGCAGATGACGTCGCCGAGGATGTTCGCGCCGAGATCGGTGCCATCTCGCGACAGGCGGTCTACGACGCCCTCCGGGTACTGGCGGAAAAGCGGCTGATACGGCGCGTGCAGCCCGCCGGGTCTCCGGCCCTCTTCGATCCGAGGGTCGACAATCACCATCATGTGATCTGTCGCACCTGCGGGTATGCAGTCGACGTCGACTGCGCCGTTGGCGAAGCGCCGTGTTTGACCGCCGCCGACGACTCGGGCTTTCAGATCGATGAGGCGGAGGTCGTCTACTGGGGCACGTGTCCTGATTGTCTCGCGGAGACGGCGAGTGTGGGCAAGTAGCTCGCTAGAGGTGCGGCCGGAAAGTGCAGGTGCGGTGAGTGGTGGAGTTCGGCGGAAGATTGCCGTTTGTAATTTGCAGGCGAATTGGTTGATTCGTTGAAGATTACGAATGGTGAGATTCCGTCGAAGACCGCCGCGCAACGTGCCTCTGACTTTTCGGCCGGGCCTCTAGAGCCCGGCTCAACCGCCGGTGTAGTGTTTGATCAGCGCGCCGGAGGCGGCGTCGCACGCTCGCGCGGCGGCCGGACCGCCCTGATTGCACGCGACCAACACGGCGAACCCCTTGTCCGGGGCGAGCCAGGTCACAGCAAACCATCGAGTGTTGGTGCCGTTGTGGGTGAGGACGCGACCACCCCACGGGCGCTCGGTGACGCCCCATCCGTACGCGTAGTTCTGTCCGTACGGGGTGTGCAGCTTGTCGAAGGCAGCCTTCGGCAGAAGCTTGGTATCGCCCGCCACCCCGCGCAGGTGAAGTTGAATGTACTTCGCCCAATCACCGATCGACATGTGCACACGGCCGGCGGGTGAGATCGCAATCGGATTGTCCGCCATCCTCCCTGGCTTGATCACCGATCCGTCCTCGGCGTGCCCTCTCGGCTGATCGATGGTCGTCAACGCCCCGGGTGCGCCGAACCCGGCGCTTTCGATGCCAAGAGGGGCGAAAAGCTTCTGCTGCATCAAAGCTTCGTAGGGAATAGTCGTCGCCACCTCAGCGACATGGCCCGCCGCGGAGAACCCGCCGTTGGAGTAGATGAACTTGCTCCCGACCGGCGCCGCTGGGGCATGACTCACGATCCCCTCGACCAACCGCCGACGAGCGTCGACGTCCGACCCGTCGTGAAACACCAACTCGCTCCACAGACCGCGCTCGAACATCTGATTGGGAAAGCCGCCGTGATTGGTGAGAAGGTGCTCGAGGGTCACGGTCTTGTAGTCGTCATGCATGGTCGCGGCGAGGCCAGGAAGATACTCGGGCAGTGGCTTCGCCCACTCCAACGTACCCTCCTCTACCAAAATGGCGCACAGGGTCGCGGTCATGGACTTCGTGCACGACCCCAGGTGAAAGCGATCCTCGGCGGTCACCGCAACGTCGGAACCACCTTCGCGAACACCGGCCGCGCCGATCGCGGTCAACGCGTCGCGCGTCACGACACAGGCGACCATACCGGGGACGCCGTGTTTGACGCGAATGGCGTCGATCAGGATCGACAGGTCACTCGGTCCGGCCGCTGTCCCGGGCGCGACGTCGCTTGCGGAGCGGCCACCCGCTCTGTTCGCACGCTGAGGTGTGTCGGTGCAAGCCGTCAGAAACACGAGAGCGATGAGGAGAGTACGGTGCATGGTCGTTCTTTCTGTGGGACTGCATCATAGTGATGCAAGAACGACCGGCGCACAACCGCCTTGGGTCTGATCGACCCGACAGCGAGCTGGAAAGGGCTACGGACGGCCCTCGCCGTCGCGACCGCGCAGACGTGTCAAATTGATGGAATCGTGAACCACGACTTCACCGGCTGTCACGTCGTAACGATAGAGCTCGACGACTTCGTGAAATTGCTTGGAGAAAGGGTAGGGCCGAGGGTGGCGAACAACTGTGAAGTAGACGACTTCGACCTCTCCGTCTCTGAGTTCGTAGTCGCGCAGATCCGCCCGGGTGCGGTGGTCTGGTCGCAAGGAAGAACGCTTCAAGACGTCGGATCGTTCGAACAGAGAGTGCATGACGGCGCGAGCTCGGTTGCGCTCTTGGCGCCGTCGCCACCACTCTCTCATTGGTCGCGGTAGTGCTTACTCTGACGAATCATCCACTCGCGCTCCTCCGCGGAGAGAGAGTCGAGACCGCCGGTCTTCACTTTGCGCAGCAATTCGTCCATCCGGTGCTCGTCAGAATCGGAGCGAGGTGGCACGGTCGCTCGAACTTGCGCGTCGTGGTCGGCCGTTCGACGACGCCGTCGCTTGCGCCGGCTTCCGCCCCCGCCGAGCGACGGCAGCGGCAGCCGTATCTGGCCGCGCAGGTGCAAGAAGTACAGATACCCGCACAGGGCGCCGCCGAGGTGAGCACCGTGACCGACATTGCCCCACGGGGTCCCGTTGAATTGCATGACGAGACCGACAACGTCGTAGCCCACGAAGAAGACGGCAAGCATGTACGCGGGAACCGGAATGACGAACATCAGCAGCAACGTCTGGCGCGGATGCGACAAGCAGAACAAGAGAACCACGGCCGCGATCGATCCGGATGCGCCGAGTGCGTTCTTCGGGGGTAACCCCACCAGCGACAGTCCACTGTGAGCGAGACTCGCGACGACTCCCGCCACCAAGTACATGATGATGAACCGTCGCGTCCCGAGTTCCTCTTCGACCACGCGGCCGAAACTCCACAGAATGAACATGTTCATCAACAGGTGCCACAGCTCGTTGTGCGAGAACACCGAGGTGATGAGCGTCCACACCTTGCCGCTCTTGAGCGTGTTGATTCCGACCACGAAATGGTCGGTGAACACCGAGGACGGATTGGGCGAATGGGGGTGCGCGACCAACGCCCAGCCGAGGAACACAGCAACGTTGATCGCGATGATGACTTCGACGGCGCGCCAACCCTTGACGAAGCCGGAAAAGCCCCCGTTGGGGTCACGCATGTAGTCGCGGTTGGAAATGCTCACGTCGGGTAGTCGTCCATTTCAGTGTGGAAACCCGAAAGTATGGTCTCTTGTTCTTCGTCCGCTGGCCGCTTGTTTCTTCAACCCGTTTCAAGTCTCTTCATGGCGTAGACTTGTGGGGCCGTCGAGCACGGCGCTGACGACCTCGCGGAGCGCTCGGGCCCCCTGCACCAGGCGCGGTCCGGGCCGGCCCAGGAACGCCTCGGGAATCGAGTGCACGTGATTCGACTCGATCGCCGACACCCCCGACCACGGTCTGCGATACACCTCGCTGGCGCGATATCGACTCGGGTCGACGCCGCACCACGCGATGACGACCGCTTCCGGATCTCGGCGACGCACCTCGTCGGGCTCGACCGGCATGCTTTCAACATCGACATCGCACCACGGGTTCTCGCCACCCGCCGCGACGATGAGGTCCGTCACCCAACTCTGACGACCCGGAACGATCACAGGTTTCGGCCACCACTCGACGAGAATCCTCGGCTTCGCAGCGCCCTGACGCAAGCTCGATTCCGCAGAGGTCGCTTCTATCGACTGTCGCATGGACTCCACCAACGCGGCACCCCGCTCGGAAACTCCCAGCAAACCGGAGATCTCCAGGATGTTGTCGTACACGTCCGGCAAGCTGCGAGGTGCGGGCGCCACCACGTTCAAGCCACGAGCTTCGAGTGCACCGACGACTTTGTCGTGGCCCGGCACAGTGAGCGACGCGAGCACGAGATCGGGGCGCAGAGCCGCAACCAGCTCCGGGTCGACGCCGAGATCGGGTCCGACCCGAGGCAGTGACCCGACCACGTCCACGGGAAAATCCGAGTGCTTGTCGACCCCGACGAGCATCGCTTCACAACCGAGCGCACATACGATTTCGGTGTTTGAACACGTGGTCGAGACTATGCGCACGGCGACCTCTCAAGATGAACAGCGTCGAAATTCCAGCGATGACGGTAGGTCGCTCGGCCAGGGCCCGCGACGAGCCCGCGCAGCTTAGCACGGGCGTCGAGCGATCATGCGGGCTGCACCGAGACACGCAAGAGAGTCAGCTGGAGAAGATTCTGGTAGGCGACTAACGCGGGGCTGCCGGTCGGCGGGGCGAGATGCTCGGGCCCCGGATTGTTGAGATACAGGGCGCCGCGCATGTTCGGAGCTGGCGTCATGGGCAGGATCGCCAGTGAGGCGATGTTTCCTTTGTACAACGATTCGAACCCTTGAACCGCAGGATCGTCGATCACTCGAGTCGCCAGAATCGACTTGCCGGAGTCCCACGCCCGCTCCAAAGCTTCGAGACAGAGCTTCGAGCCTGGTTGTCGGACCTTCTCGAACTGATTGTCGAGCGCGATCAGGACTCGGACCTTGTCCCCGTCGCGAGTCAGCAAGAACCCTTCGTCGGCCCCTGTGGCTTGGATCAAGCAGGTGACGACCTTCTGCATGAACATTCGCGGAGACCCCGCCTCGTTCAATTCTTGCAGGAGAGAAGCGACGCGAAGCAGCTCTTCGTGCGCTGGCGCAACTTCACGAGCGAGTTCGGAGATCCGCTTCTCCGTGACCTCCAACTCGGCCGGCACTTCACGGTAGTCCGCCGCGCACGCATCAGCCGCAGCGACGTGATGGACTGCGAGATACGACTCACGAGCCTCGGGCGGCAAACGGTCGGCGATCTCCCGGAACAGTTCGTCGGCGCGCTGATACGCTTCGCGCGCTTGATCGAGCTCGCGGCAGCGCACCAGGATCTCGGCGCGCTCGACTTCGATCAAGCCGAGGATCTCCACGTTCTTGACACCTTCGACACCGCGAGCCACCACGTTCAACTGGTCGAGGAGATCGGCATCCTTCTCGTTACCGAGTGATCGTAGGGCACTGATTTCGATCAGTCTTGTCCGCGCCTCGAGCACCGGAACGTTGAGCGCGACGGCGTGCGTCACAGCTTCACGCGCAAGCTTCAACGCCTCGGCGTACGTTCCACGTTGAATCTGCAACTCGGAGATCTCGATCAGGCACTGCGCCAGCCCCCAACGAGTCGCCTGCTTCGCAAAGACCCCGAGAGCTCGGAACAGATCACTCTCCGCCTTGCCAAGGTCGTCGCGGTGTCGTCGAATGCGCCCGCGCAACAGGTAGTTCAGCGTGTTGAGGTAGCGCATCTTGAACTCGCGCGAGAGTCGCAACGACTCCAGCATGTTCTTCTCAGCTGCGTCGTCGTCACCCAACTCGATGTACGTCTTGGCCAAGTTGTGTAACGCCATGGCCCGACCGAGCGCGTCACCGATTTGATCAGCACTATCGTGCGCTTGCTGGTAGTGACTGAGCGCCTTCATGTACTCAGCTGATGCTAAGAATACGTCCCCGAGATTGTTGAGCGAGACGATGATTTCGGGAACGTTCTCCAGAGTTTCGCGAATCTCCAGAGCGCGTGTGTGAAATTCGACCGCCTGATCGAGGTTGCCCTTGAAGTAGTTCGAGCTCCCGATGGTGCTGAAGATCATCGCGTGCTCGCCCTTCTCCTCGAGGCCTTCGACCTTCCGGAGCGCGTCGGCGGCGATCTTCATCGCCTTGTCGTACTTGCCCATGCACACATAGGCCCAACCGATCGCGTTGTACACGCGGATCTGCTCGGCTTGCGATTCAACCGTGCCCTCGATCTGCTCGAAGAGATCTCCGGCGTCCTTGTAGCAACGCAGCGCTCGATCGTACTCGCCGCGAATCTCGTCGACTTTTCCCCGCTTGCGCAGAATACGCGATCGGTCGAGTCCGGTGAGCGGCCCGGTGAACTCGACATCCAAGAGAATGTCGTAGCTCACTTGTGCGATATCAAAGTCGCCACTCAAGGTGCCGATGTCGCCGACCTTCTCGTGCGCGTCGAACCACACACGTCGGTGTTCGGCACTACCCTCGACTTGTCGAATGACGTCTCGATAGTGCTCCACGGCGCGATCGTGCGCAAAGATTCCGCGACAGATATCACCGGCTCGCAATGTGTACTCGAGAGCGCGGCCCGCTCGATCGGATCGCCGGTAATGGTACGAAAGGTCTTCTACGATCTCTTCTTGTTGATCGCCGTGTTCGGCGGTCAACGCATCGGCCAGAGCGCCGTGAAGCGACGTACGACGCTCCTCCGTCAGGTTCTCGTAGATGATCTCGCGCAGCTTTGGCTGCTCGATCGAGAACTGAAGACGTCCACTGTCGAGAGTCTTCGATACCATCCCGCGGTTCTCGAGTTCGCGTAGGCCGCCGACGACGTTGATGCGCGAGAACTCCGCGAACCGTTCCAGAAACTTCCCGGAGATCGGCTTGTCGTAAACAGAGAGCGCTTCCAGCAACCGTTGGTGCTGCGCGTCGAGCATTCGAACGCGACGCAACAAGATCGCTTCGATGCCCCTAGGAATCTCGATCTTGCTCAGATCGCCGTCTCCACGAATTCGCCAGTTATCGCCTTCGCGGGCGATAATGCCTTCCTCCTGAAGCGTCTTCAGAGTCTCGACGATGAAGAGCGGGTTGCCAGCCGTGCGTTCCTCCAGTCGGTCGAGAAACGTCGTTGGGATCTCCTCGAGCTGCAACATGTTGTGAATCAGCTCGGCGATCTGCGGACGGGTGAACCGATGAATCGCGATTTCGCGCACGCGATCTTCTTGTCGAACGTGCCCGATCAACGTGCGCAGCGAATCCGAGAGGGTCTCGTCGTTCCTCATGGTCGCGGTGATCATGAGCGGCAACGTACTAGGGAACGTCGACTCGACGTCGACGACTCGATCGATCAGGTGGCCGAGCAGCTCTACGGTCGCCTCGTCGGCCCAGTGCAGGTTCGTGAGATCGATCGCACAGGGACGCGCAATCGAGGCGTCGATGATGAAGTTCGCCAAGCTGTCGATGAAGTACAGACGCTGCTTGTCCGGCCGAAACTCGGCGGCGTCTTCTTCCTCGGCACTGGAACGGAGCTTGGGGCAAAGTCGACAGACCGGTTGTCGGTGCTTTTGAAACACCTCCGACTCGAGCCCGACGGTCAAGGCGAGCTGTTCGATGATCTCGCGAAACGGCAAGTACGCGTCGTGATTGGTTTCGTAACAGTTCCCGGTGTGAACGGGGATTTCACGCATCCTCAGGAAGTGCTTGAACTCTTCGAAGAGTCGCGACTTGCCGACTCCGATCTCTCCGCTCAAGAGATAGAACGGCGGTCGCGCCTTGCCGTCACGGAGCAGACGACTGATCAAGCTCGTCTCACCGGAGGGCTTGCGGTCGATGCTCGGCATTCCGTTGCCGAAAATCACCTCTGATTCTTCCTTGAGGCGATTGAGTTCTTTTCGCCTTCCAACAACTCGAGAGCAGTGGAGATACGAAACCTGCGTCTCAGCTGTCTCGATCTCGAAGTGTTGACCGGATCCCGCATTCAGGTTCTGAATGATGGCACGAGCGGACGGGAAACGATCGTCCGGGTTGTCTTCGAGCAGACGGACCAGGATATCTGAAAGGTAGGCCGGGTGGTCCGAAAGGGCTCGCCGCACCTCTTCGCGCCAGTTCAGCTTCGCTCGATCAATAGCCTTACCGGCGGAGTCGACGAACGGAAGGCAACCCGTGAGGATTTGGTGGAGAGTCACGCCAAGTGAGTACAAGTCGGCTCTCTTGTCGGGCGTCTGGCCGCGAATGATTTCGGGGGCGACGTAGTTGAACGTTCCCTT
>JAJFFE010000208.1 GCA_021776775.1 Planctomycetota bacterium
GCAGGTGCGGTGAGTGGTGGAGTTCGGCGGAAGATTGCCGTTCGGAATTCGCAGGCGAATTGGTGGATTCGTTGAGGATTACGAATGGTGAGATTCCGTCGAAGACCGCCGCGCACCGTGCCTCTGACTTTTCGGCCGGGCCTCTAGTGGAGTCGTTCCTTCTCGACGAGGGCGGTCTTTGCGGGACCGCAGATCGACTCGCCGGAGAACGCGTACACGAAGTAGCCTTGGGGATCCTTCGGCATGTCGGGTAGACGCAGAAGGTCGACCGAGAAGTAGCCCGTGACCTCGTCGCTGTCACCGCTTGGAGTGTCGAACGTAGGAACGAAGAGATGAAGGAGACACGCGGCTGGCTCATCGGCCCCGGTAACGACGAGGGAGATCGGCACGACGCCAACCGGGGTGGGGCCGTCGTCCGAAACGAAACCGGCTTCGCGATTGTACTCTTCGCTGCCCAGCTTCACGCGATCTCGGACGGACAGCGGTAGTCGATACGACCCGTACAGAATACAGGCCGCGTCTTCTCGCAGGGCCACGGCGCGTTCGAGGTTGATCGAGATCCCAGGACTGTCCGGAATTGGCGGGGAACCATCGACACGTTCGTAGCTCGGACAGTCGTTCATCTTGCTGGTGGCAGGAAAAACGGCGGGAGGGTCGATCTTCTCGGCCTCGGCCGCGATCAATGCGTCGACGTCTGGATCAGGCCGGCCCTTGCCAAAGTTCGATACCGCAGTGTTGGATAGTTCATCGCCGAGAATGGCGGTGAACCGATACTGTCCCGGCTGCCACGGAAGATTGAGCTGCTCGCGAATCTCGGCCTTGTGCGCTGCGACAGTCCAACCCTCTAGCTCGTCAGCGTCGGACCGCGGGGGCTTCGGATCGAAGTCTTGGGGCGCGGCGTATCCTAGATACAACGTCTTCGTATCCAGGTGCATGGCCGCGATCAGCGCGTACGAACGGAAACTCCGCAGAGCGAGATCGCTGTCCTTTCCGCTTCGGTAGATAATCGCCGGAAGATCGCTCCGCTGTGCCGTATCGACCGCGGTGGGCGCCCCGAGCACCAGGCCAGCCTCGGACTCGAGACGGTCCATGACGTCGTCCATCGTGCGCGTCGGGTTCGACCAGTAGTCGTCGTTGTCGAGGCCAAGATCAATTTCATTCATCTGTCGTGCTTTTCCATGAGCGGCGGAAAGCGAATCCCGCACACCTTCGTTGGCGGTTCCACAGGCAACAACCCCCGGAACCAGAAACAACCACCCCAGACAGAACCATCTTCGGCTAGCGGCCAGCCGGATCTGGAGGCGAGATCGCAATGGGCGCACCATTACGGCGCCGCCCGACCAGCCCAGCCCGACCGGATATCGTCGAGCTGGCGTCCGCGGAGGTACGCTTCGCAGGTAGGGCACCAATTCTGTCGAGTGTCGTCATTTCCACCAGACCCCCACATGATGCAGGACCCCTGCTTTCCTTTGAACTTGTTGTCTCGCAAGTTGCGTCGCGAAACGCCGTGCGCACAGTGAGGTCCCTTGTGAAGACCGCGGAGCCCGCCGCCCTGAGGCGATCCGTTCTTGTAGTACGGCCCGCCGTTGTCGACGTTCTTTGCGGCATCCATCCCTGGAGGAACGGGGTAGTCAAACGCAGTCATTCCCATGGCGTGGCCGAGTTCATGACACAAAGTCGACGACCACGGCGCGGGAACCGAATCGCGCCAGACCATCAGCTGCGAGCCACCGCCCGAGTTGCCGTTGATCGCGTAGGTAGATTTGAAGCGGACCTTGTACTTTACCGGACAGGTAGTGTCGCTCTTCGGGCCGACGAAGTCGCCCGGCAAGAGCGGGTCGGCCGCGCTCGCCCGGGTTCCCAGCTCGACGCCGACACGCCACGCCTTGATGGTGAAGTCGAACCAACTCGCATCGAGGGCACCCTTGCGGGCCACACCGTTGTCGTCGAGTCCCGGATGAAAGGCGATCTTCTTGTCGATCGTCGCAAACTCCGCCTCGACCGCGGCCTTGATGCTCGCAAAGCGGGCGTTGTCTTCCGCCGTCGTACCGCTGGTGATCACTTTGACTTTGATCGTGTTCTCGTTCTGCCGTAGCGCGGGTTCATCGCTCATGGCGTCGATCAGGAACGCTTTGATCTTCGCGAGGTCACCGGGCGAGACGTCGGTGTACGGGACGGGTGCGGGGGGTGGTCCGGGCGCTACGCCGGGCGCCGCCACCGGAGCAGGCGCAGGGCTCGGATCGACGAAGTCCAAGTCAGAGTCCTTGGTCTGCGTTGTCTCGACAACTTGCGCTGTCCCCGCGGTCACCGCCCCCGCCTCGGGACCAGCCGCCACGAATTCGAGCTTCGTCGCCTTCATGTGGTCGGCGGGAGTGATCACCGCTTCCCACCCTCGTAACGTCAGATTCGTCGTACCGGGCGCCGAGTCCGGTTCGAACTCGAAGATCTCGTCGAGGTCCGTGGTCTCGAGCTTTCCGGTCTTCTTCTTGAGCGTCTTCGTCTTGCTCTCGACCGTCGTATAAGTGCTGTAAGCGCCGTGACAGACGCTGACGTGATTGACCCGGTTGTCGGCGGCCGGGTCGAAGTGTCCCGCCGAGTTCAGCCAGCTGCTGGTGAGAATGTAGTTGTCGCCCGCGCCGTCGTTTCCAATGTACGCTGCGGGCACCCGAGTTCCCGCCTCGACGCTGGCGTCGGCCACAGCGCACGACTTCAACAACTTGTACTCGACGAATCCCTTGCCGAGTCGGGCATCCGCGAATCGCTTCATCTCTTCCGGGAAGTCGCGTCCCTTGCCGCCGGCGGCGAGATCGACTTCGGCCATCTCTGCTTCCATGAACTGTGGGTAGCGAACTTCGTAGTCGAGCATTCGCCAGTTGACGAACTTCAACGACTCATCGTCGACGCTGTCTTTCGTGCCACCAATTCGAACTTCGCACGTGTCGCCACCGGCGAGACCCAGGTCGACCTTGAACTTTGCGGGCCCGGCATTCGCCTTGAGACGGACCAAACCCTTGTAGAGCTTGCCGTCGTCCTCCATCGCAACGTCCTCGGCGTCTTCCTCGTCGAGCAGCTTGGGAACCGGAGAGTTTCGCTTACTCTCGAGTCCGAACTTTACCTCGATGTTGACGACGTCGCCTTCACCCGCATCGGCCGGATCTTTCGCGCCGACCTCGAAGATGATGACATTGCTCTTCTTGTCCCGCCCTTCGTCCGCGGTGACCAGATTGACGTTCTGCTTGATCGGGTCGTTGGGGTCAGCGACGGTCGGGTTCTTGAACTCTGCGACGAAGTTCCGTTGTACAACGAGCTCTCGCGCACGCCCGTCCGTCGGAGCCTTCTGCTCGAGAATCGAGAACGGCGCAAGATCTTTGATGGTGAACTTCGTCGGCTTCACGAGATCGACGGTTACTTTGCCCGCTGCGTCGGTCTCGGGCGAAGCGGTCTTCTTTCGCTTCTGCACCATGTTGCAGTGAAAACCCTCGACGTCCTTGTCGTTCTCGGTCTTCGCCGTAATGTCGACTGTCTTGAGCCAAACAATATACGTCTTGTTGTACCGATGCTCTTTGCCGTCGTACTCGATCTTCATGGTCAGCTTATAGGAGTTGGCGCCGTCTTCGACGTCAGGGGCCGTGTACGTCACCTCGAGCTTGCCGTTCGCAAAACTCGTCGCCTCGCGGTGCTTCTCGGTACCGTCGTGAAAGAAGACAACGGCTGCGTCTGCGTTCTTGAGCTTCCCCTTGCGCACTGTCGCTTTGACAATGACATCGCTTCCTTCGAAGATGTCTGTCGACATTCGTGATCACTCCATTTGGACGTTGTCTCGGAATTGCGTGGATACCCGGGCGAGCCGCGCTGCCCCAAACAAGGCGCCAGACAGTCGTCCCGCCCACCCGGAAGCGTCTCAGTTCTTGGAAACCGTTCTTGGAAAACTGCGCCCTCGCCGCCGCGTGCTAGCGTAATAGCGACAAGATACGTTGTCCAAGTCAATTAGGTTCCCGTTTGGACCAGAGCCGCCAGTTGGAAAGTGGTCCTGTTTCCGTGGCTGCCCCGCATCACGACGCAGGTCTGAGCATGCCGACGAGGAGGCGGCGTGCTGGCTTTGAAATACACCGCGTCAATACGATCGCGCGTGCCTCAGAAGCCGACGACGAATACGGCGTAGCCATTGAAGCGACCGATTACGTCGACGCGGCCGTGGGCTTGCAGCCGTTCGAGGTACTGCTCGACGACGATTCCGACTCGCCTCGCCCCGCCCTGCACGATCTGTTCATGAGTCTCGTGGTCACCCCTCCCCACCCGAACCGTGGTTCGTCCGGTGTAGAAGCTCACGCTAGGCGCGTGACGAATTCCAACGAGTACGATGGGTTCGTCGCCCTTCAGTGTGCGATCGGCCAGTGTGCGATCGGCCAGCGCCGCGGCATCGCGAAGCGGTCTAGCGAGATGGCGATCGTAAGCGGGCAACAATGCATAGGCGATCAACACCACGAAAGCGATCATGACTGGGCAGAGCGTACGGAAGAGTGTGCGCACCGACGACGTACGCACCCGAAAAACTGCGTAGCCACCAAGCCCGAGTACCGCCGCTGCCAAATACGGAGTCGCGCCCAAGGCGATGGGCTCCATGAGGCCCGGCTTCTTCAGCGCCTTGTCGCCCAACCAGTTCGGCAACTGCGAGACGATCCACGGGGCGGCGAGAAAGATCACCGCGAGCAGCCCGAGAATTCCGACAGACGAACCGACGGCAATGCTCCACCCACGGCCGGTTGGCGAACGATCCCCGAGCCGGTCGACGAAGTTGGCGAGGAGTAACGCCACTGCCGGAAAGACCGGCGCGATGTAGTTCGGAAGTTTGGTCGCGGCAACGGAGAAGAAGACGAACGTCAACACGGCAAAGATGCCGAACAAGCGGAGAAAACGGTGCCGCGGGTCCGCGCTGCCACGAAGCTCGCCACACGTGATCGCGTGCCACAGGAATGGACTCCACGGCAACAGCCCTCCGAGCAATACGGGGAGGTAGTACACCATGGGTCCGCCGTGGCCTTGCATGGGCTCGGTGAAACGTCCGACGTGGTGTTCGACAAACAGCTCCCGCATGAACTCAAAGCCCTCGGGTCGAGTGAACCCCAACGCGAGATACCACGACAGCCCGATTCCGAAGAGCACCACGACGCCTGGGATCATCCATGTCGGCCGAAACAACAACCCGAGGCGACGCTGAGACACCAAGTAGATCACCGCGGCGCCCACCGGAAGCACGAAACCGATCGCGCCTTTCGTCAGCATCGCCAGCCCGGAACAAACGCAGCTCACCAGAAACAGCGGCAACCCGTTGCCGCCGTCGCGATCCCGCTCGTCGGCGGCGAAGAACGTTCCGAGGCACGCGGTGAACCAAAGCGCCAACCAAACGTCGGTCAATGTCACCCGGGACAGCACGACGAACTCGATAGAGCTTCCGAGGATAACTGCGGCAAACAACGCAACCCGACTACCGAGATGGGGTCGGGCGGCGAGGTACAAGACGAGTAGCGTCGCGACCCCCGCCAGCGCGTTGAAGAATCGCGCCCCGAACGAGTTCACGCCGAACAAGCGGAACCCAGCGACCTGCGTCCAGTAGACGAACGGGGGCTTCTCGAAGAACGGTTCGCCGTTGAGACTCGGCTCGAGCAGCTCGCCTTCGAGAAACATGACGCGAGAGACTTCGGCGTAGCACGCTTCGTCGTAGTCGATAACACCGACCGCGCCCAAGTTCATGAAGTAGAGGGCTAAGAAGCAGACAGCCAGGATCGCGATGCGCAGCGGTTCGTCTCCTCGTTGGTGGAGACGAGAATCTGACACGATCGGCTACCGATCCCAAGCCATTCCGAGAAACGGCTCAGCGAACGGTCGGCTCCAGTACGAACCGCAAGTTCTCCTGCGACCGCTCCGCCCCCCAGATATCGAAGGGAACGTGAGGGCTCGAGAAGTCATCCCAAGTCCAGGGACCTTGCGGGCTCGTCGCGGTGAACGATGCGACCAATTCGCAATTGCCGAATCCGGCGGAGAGCGCGCCGAGGATGAACGGCTGGAACGCCGTCACATAGAGGCGGTAGCAGCCGTGCGGTTCACGGACGAGCGCCATCGGGCTCAGCGAACCCGCGTCGATCTGCGCCACCGATCGGTTGGCACTCAACCCGGTCAGACCCTCCACTCGCTGCGCGAGCACCAAATCGTTGCCCTGGATCTCGCGAATGCGACTGATCGCCCACCCATCGGTCGTCTGCGCATTGCGAATGACAACGGCAGCCCCCGGCCGGAAACCGGAAGCGTCCGAGACCGTGATCGAATTCCCAGAGAAGCCTGTCCACGCGCGAAGCGCGGCCGGGTTACCCCCGAGGCGCGGGTTGTCGCTAGCTTCGGTCCAGTTGATCAAGTCGGGCGAAGTTGCGAAGCCAATGCTCCACCCACCGGGCCCGAACTCCGTGTCCTTCTCTCGGATCCCGGAGTAATACATGCACCACACAGCGAGTTCTTCGTCGTACCAGACGGCCGGGTCGCAAACGCCGTCGTCTTTCCAATCACCCGCCGCGGACTCTGCGATCAACGAACCGTCGACTCCCGGACCGCTCTCTTGCGTCCAGGGACCTTCGGGCGCCGGAGCGGACAGCAAGAAGATTCGGTGAACCGAAGTGAAGAACAACTCACCGCAAAGGAGCATCTTCCAGCGCTTCTGCGCGTCGGGTTCGCTGACGTCCTTGATCACCCAGGGCGCCGTCAGCACGTCGTAGCCGACTCCGAGAAACGGCAACACCGATTGCGGTACCACGGGATTACCGGCGTGCGGAATCCAGATACCGTCGGCGGTCGGCGAAGTCGCGAGTCCGATAGACGACTTGTCGTTCTGATCGAACCCTTCGTAGAACAGGTAGTGCGTGCCATCGTCATCTCGGAACAAGCACGTTTTACGATTACCGTTGTCGTTCCAGCTACCCGGGGCGCCGCCGATGAGGGCGTTGTTTCCACGTCCATCGGGTAGGAACTGTGTTCCGAGCGCCTCGTGATGACGAAGCACGTACTCAGACGTGAGATCGGTACGAGCGTTGGTGATACCGTGAGTCACGTCGCCCTGCTCGAGGCGAACCCAGTCGACATCGTAGCTTCCGGCGAAGTCGCTGAGGTAGCGATCGCCTATCGTAAGCCACAGCTGATCGGTCTCTGCGAAGTCCCCGACGTCGGACCATTCCACCCAGTCCGTGAGCGCAGTCAATCGAAGACCCTGCCGAGAGTGAGCGAGAGAAATGCCAACTCCGTGCTGAGCGAAGAAGCGGAATCGTTCGCCTGGGCCGTCGAGGTCGATGCCGAAGAGCCAGAAGTCCGCGTCACTCCCCTCCCGGATAGGCGACAAGGCGCTCGCTGTAGTGCCGATCGCGGTCCATTCGTTGGCGGGATCGCCGTTCCAGAACGATCCGGGTCCCGAAGGAGTCGACTGATACCGAAAGCGCAACGAGGGCTCGCCATCATTGACCATTCCGATGGAGGCGACACGTTGATCGGCGATCGTCGCCGCCACATCGGACATCGGCTCGGTTCCGGCCGGTAGCCTCCACAACCCGACGAGATCGGGCAGGTTGTCGCCACCGATGCGGCGCACGCTGAACGTCCAGCGCTGAGAAACAGTCCGATCGAGCGGACTCGTCGGTCGAATGAAACCCGTCGCCGACGGCCCGGGCGAGTCGACGCGCAGCGATCCATCGAGCGGCGTGACGCTGCCACCCGAGAAACTCGCGGCAACCCACCGCGAGTCGAGCGCTAACGTATCGAAGTGGTCGACGAAACCGAACGGAGTGTCCGTGACTTCGAACGTCACCGTGGTGACGCCGCTGGTCGCCGAGCCATCACTCGCTTCATACGTAAATGAGTCGCTGACCGCCGGGCTACCATCGTGCGTGTATTGAAACGTTCCGTCCGGCTCGAGGGTCAAGCTGCCGTTCGTGACATCATCGATCAGCATCGCGACCAAGGGATCGCCGTCCGGGTCGAAGTCGTTGCCGAGGACGCCAGGCACGGCATCTAGGGTGCAGCCGGGGCCGACGAGAAACGCGTCATCGTCGGCGGTCGGCGGCAGGTTCACATTCGCGACGTCGACGGAGAACGACTGCGTGGCAACGAAGCCGAAGCTGTCGGTCGCCGTGACGGTGACCGCATGCAGTCCAGCCTGGTCGAACGCCGGCGTCCATGTCAGCAAGCCGGACCCGCCGTCGATCGCCATACCGACGGGACTCACCGTCAGCGCATAGGTCCAACTGTCTCCGACGTCGAGATCATCAACCGTGACCGCATAGCTGTAGGGCACGCCCTCGGTCGCGACCAACGCCGGAGTGGAAGTAATCGTGGGAGGGTGAGCGAGTGGACACGTCGCCGCCGCTACGCACCCAACACCGTCGGCCGTGGGGTCGCCACCGCAGGTCGGGAACGGCGCACTCGGTGCTGGACCACTTGCGAACAAGTAGTTGAGCAGGAAGATCGGATCGGCGATCTCGACCCCGCCGTCATCATTGGCATCACACGCGTCTTCACAGGTAACGACACCGCCGGCGAACAAGTAGTTGAGCGTCGTAATGGCGTCGCCGATCCCGACGACAGTGTCATTGTTGCAGTCAGCCCGAACGAAGGTCGGTTGCTGCGCACAGAGTGATCCTGACAACGCGATCATCGCAAATAACGATGCAGCAAAGTACGAAGCGGCAGACAAGGAAACAGCAGAGAATAGAATATTGATGCGCACAGACCCTCCAACGAACGAGTACGTCGCACCCAACGCGACATCAGAGCTTTCAGAGCTTATGGGACCCAACGAAGCGACATTGTGGCTGATACGAACCGGCCATTGTACCAAACGGTCGAATCGTCGAGATCGGCCGCCTGGCTAAAGGCAACCTCGCACGCGCGTTAGAAGATTTTCGAAGCGGCGAGAAAACACGGCTCGCACGCGGCTACGCGGCGATTCTCAGGAGCCGAACTTGCCGCCGAGCCACTCCAACCAATCGAGCACTGGCTCGGGCACGGGAACGCCGTCGGTCCACTGCTCGCCCGCTTTGCGGATCTCCGCGGCGTGATCGTGCAGCCAGGTTCTCGACTCGCCGCGCTTGACGTTGCCGGCATTCGCGTCGGCCCAACGGCGAACCACGTCATCCAAGCGATCGAGATCTTCGGGATGCCGCATGTACCCGAGCGCCAACTCCACGACACCATCAGACGTTCCGGCGTCGACCGGAACTTTCACTGACCCCGTGCCGTGAGACGCGTCGTCATCGCTGAAGCGGTAGTTGGCAAGCTCATCGACCGGGTCCGTCGGTCCGTTGGGTTTGCGACAACCGACAACCTCGTACAACTTGCGGTTGATCTCACTCGGCCGTTGCGTGCCCCAGTTGTAGGACGCGAGCTGGCGCCACGTCATCCCGTAGTCTGCCGCGATCGACACCAGCGTGTCGCCACTCTTGACCGGCCGCAGCTCACTTTCTCGTTCCGCCAACGGAATGTCACCACTTTCGCCGGCCCACTCCCGCGTCATGGCCAAGGCGACGTCACCGACTGCATGAATGGCCAGCGCCCCGGCGAGTTCGTGGAAGTGATGGTCTTGATCATCTTTGGCAAGCTGCGTGTGCGTGGGGTCCGTCCCACTAGGGTCCATTGCAGTCTGTGCGTCGTCGATCTGCTTGGCGATGCCGCGCAGCATCATTCCGAATACGAACTTCAGCCACTTCTTGACCTGACCCACCGTGTCGTGAAGCAACTTGTAGAACCACTCATGATCTCGTTTGAACTCTTCGAGATGATCGAGCACCCACACGTACTGACGCGCGAGGTTCGGCGCCTTGTCGCGCATCACGATGATCAGTATTTTTTGACCTTGTGTACGCTCGATCGCGAAGGGGTCAGTCGCCTCTAGAATCTCTCCGACTTTCAAGAGGATGGTGGCCGCTGTATCGAGCCCTCCAAATGAACCCGTCGTCAGAACCAAACGTCCGGAAGTGGGAACCGGTACCCAAGGGTCGACCTTCGAGTGACCGACCTTGCGCAGAGCGATCTCTGCAAAATTGGAGTGGCTGTAATAATCTTCGAGCACGTGCAGCGCATTGCCGAAGTGCCGCATGCCCTTCGGAGTTCTTCCCGCGACCTTCGCCTCGACCAGCTGATCACTGACGTAACGCCGAGACTGCTCGATGAACCGCTTCACTCCGTTGCCGTCGACCGTCAACTCCGCGGCGGTCGCTGCGCCCCGAAACGCGGGGTCGACTTTGCTCGCATCTGGGTAGCCGTTGGGATTGTCGATGTGCTCTTTGGGCAGATAAACACCGAGCCGTCCTTCGGTGACGCGAAAGTCTCGGTGCTCCCCGAACCCGTCATCGGATTGAGCGAGAAGATCGACGATAGCCGTGAGAGTCTCGCGTTTGAATCCCGCGGGGTTGTGCTTCTCGTGATAGACGAGCTGCGGATCGACGAGCTGTGAGTAGTCGCGCAGCCAGTTACCGAAGTAGACGCGAACGACGTCAGCCTCGTCGAAGCCAAGATGCGGCGGGAGCACCTTGAACGCCTCGCGCTCGATCGACAAGTGAGTGAAGCAACAGTGGCCAGAGGTCTCTCCGTGGGGCACCTTCGGTTCACCGGCGCTGAAGTGCTCTTCTCCTCCCGAGATGTCGTCCGAAAGCACGGCCGCTTCGTCGGCGTAACGATTCGCCGCCTCGTTCAGCTCCGGGTAGGAGGCGATCAGAGGAAGCTCTTCGGTGCTCTTTCGGACCATTGCGTACTGCACCTCGGTCGAGCGATCGATGTCGATGAGGATTGCGGCGTGAGCGAACGCGGCCCCTTCGTCGAATTCGGCATCCTCCTTCATCACCGATCCGTCCTCCAAGGTCCCCCCGGGCTTGACCGGCGAGTACTCGAAACGAAGCATGGTGTCGATGTGGTGCCCAAACTCCTCGACCAGCGCCACCATGAGCCGCAACGCGGCGTCGTCTGACTTCGCGCAACCGTCCCCGTCGACCACTGAATCCAGAAGTTCGTTGGCAATCTTTACGACGCGCTCGTCGCGGTTGTACGACGCTTCGAAGCCGTCAATATCGCCCTTAGCGACCAGCACAATCTTGGGGTTTTCGAAGCTGCCGTCGAGTAGAGCATCGCGCAGCGCAGTCGTCGCCTCGCGGGTAATGTCGACCCCGTAGATCGTGACGATCCAAGCCCAGAAGCTCTGCTCGGACAGGTGCCCGGCCAGTCCGGCCAGTTGATCGAGCGCAAACGTGCTGAGCAACTCTCTCGGCCGCGTCATGACGAACCGATAGCTCAGGTTCGTCTCGATAGAAGTTCGTTCGTCGGGGGACATCGTTTCTCCGCAGGTGAGTCTTGGCCATGCACTTTGCTGAACGGCAGATAGACATCCTACAAAGCCGAAGCGTCGCCAATCAACGGGGAGCTGCAGAACCCGACGAGTGTCGCGTTCTACGGCAGTGTTCTCGGACGCTCTCGTTTCAGACGGTCGTGGTCTCGCGCGTGGTCTCCCAGCCGAGATCGAGAATGCCTAGCTTCTCGAGTGTCAGAGACTCGGTGTTGAACCCGAGATCACGAGATCGTTGAACGGCGCGGACGACGCGACGATCGGTATCGAGGATGAACTTCGTCATGAACATGGCGAGTCGATCCCTAATCGCGGCGAGCTTTCGGATGCGTCGCCACTTGGCGGGGTTCGCGGCGAGCAGATCGCGGCGCGGCAGTCCGTAGACGTGTGGATTGCCACGTCCGAGCTGATAGCCACGAGTAATGATGCCCTCGGGCGTGAGGACTTCTTCCTGAATGCGATGCGCAACCGAAGGGAAGGGCGAGTAGACCGCCGGGAACCCGTCGCGGACGAACTCACGCAAGAACAAGGTCTCGTCGCCTAGGATTCGGTTCGTCGGGTGGGGACCGATCTCTACATTAAAGCGACGCGCTTCGACTGCTTCGCGGCGCGTCCAGAAGTTCGGCCCGAACGGCAGGCGGACGCCTTCGTACTCGACTTCGTCTTCGCTGTAATCGTGCGACGTAAAGCCGAACTCCTTGATGTATGGGTGATGCGCCCAGCCGGGGACGCGATCTTCGGGCCACGGCCAGTGGATGGTGATCTTGCCGCCGAACAGCGAGTGCTCCGGCCAACGAGCACAACACGCGGCGATCGCTGTCAGCCAGTCGGGTTCGGCGGTGACGTCGTCGTCGGTGAACACGACGATGTCACCTAAATCGGCGTCGTCGAGCCCTCGGTTCAACGCGCAGTTCTTGCCTGGCTTCTCTTCGAACAAGTACTTCACCGGCAAGCGATCCTCGAACGATTCGATCACAGCTCGCGTATCGTCCTTCGAGTTGTTGTCCACGACGGCGATCTGAAACCGCAGGTCGCCCGTGTTCATGGCGGCCATGCTCTCGAGGGTGATCTTCACGATCTCCGCTCGATTGAAGGTCGGCATGATCACAGTGAGGTCGAGCTCGCTCATGGTCGCTTCTCCGTTGCCCGACCCGGGATTTCCCGGCCGGTCCACTTCTTGATGAGTCGTCGAATGTGATACGTCACGTCGCCGCGCAACAACCGTCGTCGAGTCCAGATCCAACTCCACAGATGGCGGCGACACTGACGCTTCAGTCGCCTCTCGATCGGTGCGCGACGAATCGACTTGTAGAACTCCCAGTGAATCTTCCACTGAGGAAAGATCCACTTGTCCTTCAGCCGGGGATCGAACCAGACCGCGTACTGTTGATAGTCCCCGAGCATCGCCATCGACTGTTTCTCGTGCCGGCGCGCCTTGAAGTCGAACTCCGGAGTCTCGACAAACCGTCCGAGCAGCGCGAGTCGAGCGAGCAGCACGCCGTCACCGTGTGAGTACGCGCCCATGCCCGGAGTCGTCGCCAGCTCTTTGCGGCGAATCAGACCGAACACTTCGAAGCATTTGTGCCCCCGCAGAAGAGACGCAAAGCGCTCGACGACATCGTCGCTATCGGTCGGCAACTTCAACTCGTACGGCTCGACATCACGACCATCGCCGTCGATGATCATGGTCTTTGGATACGCGAGCACCGCCGTTGAATCGGCATCGAGCGCGTCCACGCAACGCTGAAGGAATTCGGGCTCCATGAGGTCGTCGTGGGCTGCCCATTTGAAGAACTCGCCGCTGGCCAACTCGAACGCCCGATCGAAGTTCGGCGCTGCGCCGATGTTCGAATCGTTGACGTGAACGCGCACGCGCGGATCACGCTCGGCGAAACGTCGCGCAATCTCGGCGGTCCCATCGGTCGATGCGTTGTCGACAATGATGAGTTCGAAGTCGGTGAACGACTGCTCGAGCACGGTCTCGATCGCGCGGCCGATCAGATCTTCGCCGTTGTAGACCGGCATACCGATGCTGACACGTGCCTGCTTACGATCGACGTCGGTCGCATGTGCGGTCGAAACTTCGGCGGACATCACGACACCTTCGTTTTCGACGGGTCGGACGGAGACTCGGTGGCTTCCGCGGAACTCAAGCCGATGCGGCGTCCGACTGCAGCGAAGAATCGACTCGGGTTAGCGGCGAACGCTCGAGCCAAGTGCGACAACGTTTGCAGTGGTCGCTTCCCAGCCAAGGCTCGCTTGCCGAGGCCTAGGTGCCCCGCTGCCAACCGGCTCGCGATGTCGCGGCGCTCCAGCGGCGTCAATGCGCAATTCCTCAAGAGGTCGTGATAGACCATCACGGTTTGTTCGAGGTGCACCCCTGACTGTTGAAACTTCGTCGATAGTCGCTCACCCGTGGAATCATCGGAGGTCATTTCGGTCGCGCAGTAATTCACGGCGCACGCGGGGCGACCGACCAACAGCTTGAAGAATAGATGGGTATCTTCGCGAGCCCTGAGCGCTTCCCAGATCCCCCCGACCTCGAGGAACGCCGCGCGCTGCACGACACTCGATTGCAACATCAACGGTTGGCGCGGCGACGTCGCCCACGCGCGGCCGTCGTCGCGCATCTCGAACTCGCCGTCACACTCGTAACCGGACAGCTCCCACTGCAACGCCGAGCCCTCGTCGGGGGGGCGCCGCAGATTGGAGAAGTACACGTCCGCGCGGCCATCGGTGGCGTGAATGGCGGCGTTAGTCCGGGCGAGGTGGTCGGGATACCAGTAGTCGTCCGAGTCGAGGAACGCAATCCAGGTCCCGGTCGCTTCCTGCACACCCCGGTTTCGTGCCGCGGCCGCGCCCGCGTTCTCTTGCGTCACGGCGTGAACCGACGATCCGAATGCTTCGACGCTCGCCAAGGTTCCATCCGTCGAACCGTCGTCGACGACGATCACCTGGTCCGGTGGCTCGGATTGAGAGAGCACACTCTCGATGGCGCGCACGACCGTCTGCTCACGATTGTACGCCGGAATCACGGCACTGACGCGGAGCTTCGAGCTCGCTGTACCGGCATCCGACGTCGACTTCATGCAAGCTCTTTCGCGAGGATGTTCACGATGCGCTCCGCCGTCGCCCCGTCCCAGTTCGTGGGCGCGCTGCCTTTTTTCCACTTACCGGCGAGAGCCAGCTCCCCGAGTTCCCGAATGCGTGGAGCGTCGGAGTCTACCAGCTCATTGGTCCCTTGATCGATCGTGATCGGGCGCTCGGTGTTCGGACGCAGCGTAATACAAGGTACGCCGAGAACAGTGGTCTCTTCTTGAAGGCCACCCGAGTCGGTGAGCACCAAGGTCGATCGCTCCACGAGTCCGATGAAATCGAGATATCGGAGCGGTTCGATGCAGAGAAAGCCCGCTGGAATGTCGAGCGACTCGAGCATGGGACGCGTCCGAGGGTGAACCGGGAAGACCACCGGCGCCTTGGCCGCGATGGGGGCGAGCGCGTCGAACATCACCTTGAAGCGATCGAGGTCGTCGACATTGCCGGGCCGGTGCATGGTCAAAACGGCGTACTGACCGTCGAGTTCGTACCGTTCGGGCACTTTCGCCGCGCGCGCTCGCGGAAGGATGCGCAACAGTGAATCGATCATCACGTTGCCAACCAGATGCACACCGTCGTGAGCCATGCCTTCGGCAGTCAGGTTCGTCATGCCCGATGGCTCGGTCACGAAGAGATACTGCGACAGACGGTCGACCAAGACGCGATTGCGTTCCTCGGGCATCGACCAGTCGAAACTGCGAAGACCCGCTTCGACATGCACGAGCGGGATTTCTCGATTGGTTGCGACAATGCCCGCCGCAAGCGTCGAGGTCACGTCACCGACCACCATGACCGCCGCGGGAGCAGTCTCGACCACAATCGCGTCGAGGCTCTCCATGATGCGAGCGAGTTGTGCGGTCGGATGACCGGAACCGACACCCAAATGGTGGTCCGGCGCCGGCAACTCGAGGTCTTCCATGACCTGGTCGCTGAGCGCGGGGTCGTAGTGCTGCCCTGTGTGCACCAGTCGAGGAGTGAGCCGACCGTCGGCCAACATGGCGCGATGGAGCGGCGCAACCTTCATGAAGTTCGGACGAGCGCCCGCAATGATCAAGACCTCGGTCATGCCCCGGCTCCTTCGATGCTGCCCGCCGAAACGAGCTCTGGAGTCTGGTCGGGCGGGGACGGAACATCCGGGCGCACCGGCACCGTAACCCCTTCCATCTTCGCGAACACGGCAGCGAGTGCGTCCGCGATTCGGTCCCAGCCAAAGTTTTCTTCGACGTGCTCGCGGGCGGCGCGCCCCATCCGATCGCGAAGTTCGTTGTCTTCGAGAATCGTCGCGATGGCGTCGGCCAAACCGTCGACCTCTCCGCGATCGACCAGGAAGCCAGTCTCGCCGTGCACGACGAGTTCCGGAATGCCCCCGCCCCGGGTGGTGACAATGGGAGTGCCGGCCGCTCCGGTTTCGATGACCGGCATACCAAACGGCTCGTGCCATTCCGACGGGAACACGAACACGTCCGCCCGAGAGTACGCGTCCTGAAGCTCGGGCTGCGGCAGGTTGTCGATGAAGTCGACCTTGTCGAGAATCTCCGGCGGCAACATCGCCTTGAGCGTTTCGAAGTATGAATCACCGTGATAGAACCGCTCCATCGCTTGCACGAGCGGATCATCATCCAGGGCGACGATGAACTCGTACTCGGCGGGGCGCTGGGGACCGATGATCGAAAGCCGAACGTCAGGGACTCGCTCGAGCACCTTCGGCCACCCCTCGAAGAGAACGTGCAGCCCCTTCTCGGGAGAGACCCGGCCGATGAACACGACTTCAGGATTGGGCTTCGAAGCGCGTCGCTCGGGGTCAGGCTGAAACTGCTCGAGGTTGCACCCGTTGTGCAGACCCTCACAGCGCGCCGCGACATGCGGGTACTTTTCAGCGATCTTGCGCGCAATGTAGTGACTGCAACCGGTGATGCGTGCGCTCGCGGAGAGTCGCGGCTCCATGACTTCGGCGTCGAGTTGACTGCCCCACTCGCACTGCATGTGCAGGACGACTTGAACCCCGGGATTGAAGAGTCGAATGATCGGGACCCACTGTGAGAAGTTCGTGATGTGGACGATCTCGCAGCCTCGTCGCCGGATATCGATGGCAACCCGGATGGCATAGAAGAAGTAGTAGAGCCGAGACGCGAACATCGGGCGCCGAGGCCTCTTGGAAAACCCGAACAGTTTCCAAGCCCGGGCCAACCATGAGTGCCATCGGTCATCGATTCCCGTCGGAATATCCACGAACGAGACCCCGCGGTGCTCGGTCACCTGGTCGCGAAACTTCCCCGCCTTATAGCTGTACGCGGTGACGTCCCAGCCTCGCGTCGCGAGACGGGTTGCCATTTCGTAAACCCAGATGCCGATGGAGATACTGTTCAGCGCCCGCTCCCCGTCTGGCAAAGTCAGACGGGCGTGGTTGATGAATGCGACTTTCATGATGCTCTTCGAAGACCCAACGTGTGAGCCCGGACGATTCGTGAGCCATAGTCCGGGCGAGAGATGCTCGTAGATTAACAGCCGGTGGCGGGGCAGTCTTCCCCATCTGATGGTCGGATGAAACTCGCTCCGGAGCAACGGACCGGGCGATCTGCCCGGCGTCCCTCAACGAGGGCCGATAAAGCCCTCGACCCCTAGCGCACACGGATCGTTCTTACAAATCGATTGAGCGCCAGCGAAGCGTCGGCAGAATGGCGAACACATGGACCTCAGGGGAACTAGGGAGTGTAGATGGCTGACAAGGTCGTGCTGACGGTCGGGACCAAGCGGGGACTGTTCTTGCTCGAGTCGAACTCGCGCCGAGCGCGGTGGAAGATTCGCGGGCCGTTTCTCAAGGGGTGGCCCATCTACTACGCCATGATCGACACCCGCGGCACGCCGAGGCTCCACGTCGCCGCCTCGAGCGACGTCTACGCCAGCACCACGTTCTCCGCCGATATCTCGGCCCAGAAACTCAAGGGGGCCGCGACCCCTCCGGTGCCGCCGAAGCTCACCGCCAAGCAAACTCGAGACGCAAAGCAGTGGGGAATCAACACGACCAGTCGGCTGTGGGTGATCGAGCCGGGTCCGGCCAACCAGAAGAAGCTGCTCTACGCCGGCAGCGCTCCGGCCGGGCTCTTCCGCAGCGAGGACAGCGGGAAGTCGTGGGAGGGCGTGAAGGGAATCAACGAACACAAGACGCGCAAGAACTGGGCTCCGGGGTTTGGCGGCATGAGCCTGCACTCGATCCAAATCGACCCCACCGACCCCAACCGGATGTACGTCGCCATCTCGGCGGGCGGAGCGTTTCGAACCGACGACGGCGGACAAACGTGGGCGTCGATCAACAACGAAGTGGCGGAGTATGTTGGGGCGCCGAAGGAGTCGCTAGTCGGCACCTGAGTCCACAAGCTCCTCTTGCACCCGGCGGAGCCGGGTCGCCTGTACCAGCAGAACCACGTCGGAGTCTATCGCTCGAACAACCACGGAGATTCGTGGCACCGCATCGACAAAGGGCTCCCGTACGACTTCGGATTCGGCTTGACGCTGGACGCCAACGATCCCGACACCTGCTTCGTGGTTCCGCTCGAACCGCAGCAGTACTCGTTCCGCGCAACGGACGGAGCGCTGTGCGTCTATCGCGCGAACAAGACCGGCAGCAAGTGGAAGAAGCTATCCCGCGGACTGCCCAGCAAACACGCGTACATCAGCGTTCTACGTCAAGCGATGACCTACGACACCATGAAGTCGAGCGGGATCTACTTCGGCACCGGCAACGGACAGGTCTACGCCAGCACCGATCGCGGCGAGAACTGGATTGCCGCCGCGGAGTACTTGCCGCCGATCTATTCCGTCAGCGCGGCGATCGTCTGATGGCACCGACGGTAACGCTCGAGATTCCGATCGTGCTCGAACCGGTAGTCGGATCGTCGACCGTGCGAATCACGGCGGCGAACATCACCGACGCATTGGAGGCGGCGTGTGTCGAGCACCCCGCCCTCCGCCACCACCTGACCACCGAGCGGGGCGACCTGCGGCCGCACGTGCTCTGCCTCCACAACGGAGTGCATGTTCGGCGCGACGCGTACGCCACGACGCGTCTGGCCAGCGGTGACACCCTGACCATTCACCAAGCCATCTCCGGCGGCTGAAGAAAAGCGTCGCAGCTCAAGGGGCAAGTCGACCGAGCCGAGCAATAGGGGAGTGCAGCATCGCACTCCCACTCTCCAGCCCGGAGGCTCGTGTGTCGGTCATACTCGTCGTCGACGACTCTCAGCTCGTCCGCGGACACATCGTGGAGGCTCTTCACGACGCGGGGCACGAAACGATCGAAGCGAACAACGGCAAAGTCGCGATCGATGTCGTAGCGTCGAACTCTCGGATCGATTGCGTCCTGCTCGACTTGAACATGCCCGTCCTCGACGGCTTCGGCATGCTGCAGCAACTACGGGAATCCGACATCGCCACTCCGGTCGTCGTCTGCAGCGCCGACGTCCAGCGATCGACGCGAACCCGCTGCCATTTCCTCGGAGCTAAGGTCGTGATCAGCAAGCCAGCGCGCTCCGGCGAGATCCTGGCCGCGGTCGAGCACGCCGTGAACGACCCGAATCGCCAGCGGAGCTAGCCCAAGACCGAGGCACCTCCCTCCGACGACTCTCTCTCATCGCAGACGCATCCGATTGACCGTAAGAGCAAACTCCTGAGCCCGGCCCCTCAGTGCCGTTGCCGCCACGTTTCCGAGTATTCGCCACCAGTAGTCGTTGCCGGTAGGCCAGTCACGCCCGGCGGGACCTCGAGCACGCTCTCGTCGAACGTGAAGATCGCTTGATCGAGGTCGTACAACCCGAGGTGCATACTGGTATACAAACCGCCGCTTCCGTTCAACACCCCCGGCCCCGTAACTTCAAACCAGTTGGTGTTCGCGAACAGCCCATGCATCGAAAGCGTTGCAACCTTGATGATCCAAACTTGCCCGTCGACGACCAACGTTAGCGGATCACCCGCCTCACCGAGAACGACGTCGCCTCCGGACCCGTCGATCTCGAGATTACCCAGCACGAGGAGAACCCCTGTCGCGGTCAACGGCCCAACCAGAGTAGCGTCCCCTTGGATCACCGTGGTGCCAAGGTCGAGGACTCCGGGGCCCAACGTCGTCGAGTCCGGCAACACTTGGGTGGCGATCGCCGTCAATGGCGCGGGATCGATCACAATTTCGCCGAACGCTTCTTGACGGGTGTCTCCGACGATCGCTCCGCCAAACTTCAGCTGGGGCGGAGTTCCGTAGGTGAGCGGCCCCCCAATAATCTCGAAGGTAGTGCCCTCCATCCAAGGTCTGCCATTGACGGCCGCCGGATGGGTGAACGACGCAACACCCTCGCTGACCGTCGACAAGTGGGCGGTCACTCCCCGCGTCACCTCCCCGATATCGGCGACCGAGGTAATTTTGACTCCGCCAGCGACATCGGTGATCGTCACCGCGCACTCGTCACCGGTCGACGCGGAGAAGCGGAACGTCCCTCGAAACGAGGGGTCATCCTCGAGCTTTTGGTAGCCGCGATCAGCCCCGCCCTCCGTCAGCGCCATCGACTGTAGGCGTTCCAATCGAGACTGACCGTAGTTCGCGTGCGTAAGAGTGACTTCCATTGCCCCCACCGTGATGAGAACGATGCCGATCATCACGACCACGGCGAGAAGCAAGACGACTCCATCTTGACGACGGTTTTCGGTGTTCATTGCCCGACCCTCTGCTTCGCTCCCCCGTAGGTGTGCTCGACGCGACCTGAGACGGTGCGCCCGATGTGCACATCGACGATCGGATATTGAAGGTCGAGGTTGTCCCACCGACCGAGCTTACCGGGCGTGAACGTTTGTAGATGCACACGAGCGCTGTCGATCGCTCTGGCGTCGGCCTTGCCGATGAACTGCCGGCGTCCATCGTTGGTAAGATCTTTGACGTAGACGACCGCTAAGTCGTCGAGCATTTCGAGCCAGACCCGGTACGTATTCCCCGCGACCCACTTCCCCGCCGCGACCTGTTCGTCAATGGTCACGCTGGCCTTGGTCAGCTTAATGCGCAACGAGTTATCGTCAGCGAACACGACCGAAATCCCGGTATTCTCTGACTCTTCTTCGCCGTAGACGATAGGTCGATAGTCGCCGGCGTCGCTCACCGGTTCGAAGTCCGTCGTGATGAGCAACCCGTCTCGCTCGAGTTCGGGAGAAACCGTAACCGTTTGCGACTGCAGAAAAGAGCCGATAGCGAGCTTCTCCCGGAGCAAATCGTAGGTCGTAAGAATATCAGCGTCGACTTTTCCCAGCTCTTTCACCAAGTACTCGACCTTGACGTCGGTGTCCACCGGCTCGGGTCTGCCGACAGTTTCGACCACGGTGGTGTACTCCGCCGCGTCGAAAGAATCCTTGATCTTCAGGGCACGACTGCCGAACTCCGCAACGTCGTCCAGAATCAGCTCCCCCGCTGAGTACGACGCGGCTCCATGAGCAACGGCTCGATAGAGGCCGGAACCGCTGCGGTAATAGTAAATTTTCTCCAGCTCGTCGTCGGTGTCGACGTGGTAGCGCGTCGAAAGTTCGAGAACGTCGGTCCCGGCGCGCAACACGTTTTCGGCGTTGCGAATCGACTGCTCGATCGTGTTCAGGACAACGACGGACTCCGAAATCCTGGAGACGTCGGACTGTGCGAAGTCGACCCGCTCGGCGGTGGCAATTTGAACATAGACGAGGCTGGTGATCAGTAGGCCGACAATACTCATGGCCAACACTACTTCGATCAGCGTAAACCCCGCGCTTGATGAGGCACGGTTCACGGAGCCGCCTCGCAGCGAAACGTCACCACAGATCGAGTGCTCACAGTGCCCCGTGAGTTCGTCCAACGCACGTGGATCTGAACCTCGCGCGTATTCGCATCGACGGCCTGCACCGTCTTGCGCACATCGAACTCCGGGTGACGAGCGTCGGCCGAGTATCCCGAGCTAGTGAGCGTCGACATTGTCGAGCTGCGCACCAACTCCAACTCCCGACCGAGAATAGTCTCCGCCCGGAGACCGTTGACGGTGTCGTATTCTTGGGTGGCTTGAGCTTCCATCAGTTCGAGCCCCGCGATGATCGAACTCCCGATGAGGGCGATCGCAATCACACACTCGATCAAGCTGAAGCCACGTCTTCGACGATTCAATCGCACTCCACCTTCCCCCGAGAACCACTGACACTCTGATAGCTCTTCGACTGTGGGGTCTTCCAAGTTGAGTGTCGGAAATCCAATTAGGATTGAAAGTGGCAAGGAATTTACGATCGCGAATCGGGCGCTGTTCCGTCCAAGACATTCTCCGGGCAGAAGACTCCATACGCTGGACGAGCCGAGGATGCGACTGCCTCATGCGCTGCACAACGGCAGTCCCCACCCCAGCACAGCGCGTCGTCTCGCCGTAAGAGACAACGACTGAGGCACTAGAGCCCGGACTATTCATCAGGCGAAGCCGCGCAGGCTGTGCTTCCCGCGAATCTCTGCGTTACTCCTTCTTGAAGACCACTAGGTCGACTGCGGCGTCGTGCCTGGATCTTCACGGAAATCGCAGCCTGTGTTCCGTT
>JAJFFE010000209.1 GCA_021776775.1 Planctomycetota bacterium
CTAGAGGCCCGGCCGAAAAGTCAGAGGCACGGTGCGCGGCGGTCTTCGACGGAATCTCACCATTCGTAATACTCAACGAATCCACCAATTCGCCTGCGAATTCCGAACGGCAATCTTCCGCCGAACTCCACCACTCACCGCACCTGCACTTTCCGGCCGCACCTCTAGCCCGGGCACAATGCACTGGCGGTGTTGAGTCACCGTGCCACCGCGTTTCGCTCCGGTCGCTTTGCCTAACTCTTGCCTCGTTCGCGTCGCATGCGTGGATCTCGACCGCGGGACATGGTTTCGCGAACCATGAACGGCGGCGTCGAGAGCGGGCGGGGCGGGGTAGGGGGATGAACGAGAATGCCTAGAAATGGAGGCCTCGCTCGTTTGATCAGTCGCACTTGTCCCCTCCCTCTGCGCCAGCACGAACGCAATAGTCGTTCACGCAGCCGCTTCCAATAACCATAGCCCGCTCGATGGAGATTCGACAAACGGCGTGTCTTGCTCGCGCCGCGTGATCAAGCAAACAGGATTCTCGCATTTGATCGAAGCAGCAAGGCCACACCACCAGACCTCTCCACCCTGGGCTCGCGGCCTTCTTTGCTTGGTGCAGTCTTGCTGGCGTAGCGTCACCAACAATGAATTGCGTGTCCGCCGCGACAATTCGGGGTCGGTCCGACTCATTGTTGTTCAGCGGCTCGAGTATCACGACACGGGCCGCGCGGATGGCAAAGATGGGTCCCGTGCTTACGGTGGAGCAACCCACGCACGTCAGCGCGTCCCGAAGTGGGCGCCGCAATCGACGGGGATGTACCTATCGTGGTTGTCCGTCGCGTCATTGGAAAAACTACTGGGTCGTCGCCGCCAGGAAGTTTCCACGCTGGCGTGAACGCGACCGTCGCCCTCTTTGACGACGTTGTCCGGAGCGGGGTAGCTTTATAGGACCATTGTCGAGGGGAGGGCTGTTCATGAGATGGTACGTCGGCGTCGTTACTCTACTACTGATCGCGCTGCCGTCTTGTCGGAACTCCGATCGCAATACCGACAGTGCCGTGCTTGCGGACTCCAAGACCTTACAGGGGATGATTCCTGCCTTGGAGGCGTCACAGTCACTGGCTGTTGTTTCGTCGCCCGCGTCAGAGGCGGACGGCGAGCCGACTACCGCCGAGACGATTGGCGTGTGGAGTGCAGCTGACTTGCCCGCAACCCCAGACGCTATGTATGCAGCGTTTGATACCGGTGACGGATACGCTCGCTTCCCGGCGGACGGCTATCTCGAGGACTACTACGGGACCCAGGGCCAACTGGCCTATCTCGAGCTTCGTGAGACCTCGGACGGCTGGGGAGAGTATCAGGCGAGCCTCTACGTCTTGCCGACGTTCTCCACCACGATCTGGCGTTCACTCGAGCTCTATCGACTGAACGGCACCACTTGGGACAGTCTCGTCGAGGGACCCAGCGGTCAATTGTTCGAGAATCTCCGCACCGACAACTTCGACGGATCGCAAGAGAACCGAGATCTGATCTGGGCTCGCAACTGGGTAGATGCGGCCGGATCGCAAGTCTTCGTAACGTCGTACTTCGACATCCCCGAGGACTTCTCCGACGACGCGTTCGACTATCCCGATGCGGTGACCTCTCCTACGACGACTGCGGTTTCTCTGCTCGACGGGGACTCGTACGCATCGCACACCGAAGGCGAGACGAGCTTCGCCGATACCGAGAACCGATCCGAAGATATCATCGAGTTTTACAACCAGCTGCCCGATCCCATCAACGGCGGGCATCTGAAGTACAGCAAGATGTTCAAGGAGTTCGCTGCCGTTGAAGAACAGTGGGGCTCCAACGCCGAGTCGGTCCGAATTTCGTACGAAGAGGGAGACGGCACTACGGTCGTGAGGTCCAAGAGGATCTGGACGTACACGAAGAATGGAACGGTCGAGAGGGACCGTCCCTACGAAACTGAGGAGACCGAGATTACTGTCCTCCCGGACGGGAGTACCGAGTACTTTCGCGAAACGAGAACGTATCGGAAAGAAAACCATTCCGGTCAAGCGTATCAGTCTCGAACGGAACTGGAGCTCACCGAGACGGCGCCCGATAGCGACGAGCACGTCGGTGAGATGCGCTACTACGAAAAGAAGAAGTTGCAGGGCGTGTACGATGCAACGCTCGATCCAAGCCGCGGCCTCCGCCTTCAGTCGCGTGACGGCAAGGCGATCGCGTCGTTCGATGTGGGGAGCGTCATTCACTTCTCCGACTCACCGCAGTCTCCGACGATCCACGTGATCGACATGGACCACGGGGGCACGTTCGTCGGCGGGCTATCCGGTGGTAAGCTGGTGGGGACATACACGGACATCTTCGGGCGGACGAGTGATCTCTCAGTCTCACTCACCAGTGTGGTCGTCGACGGAAAGTTGTTCTTGCCGGCGGGAGACCCGGATGATGACGACGATTAGGCCAACGGCGAGCCGTCGTTACGAAAAAGAAGCCGTGCCCTCAGGCACGGCTTCGTTCATTTGGCAGACCCAACGTTGCCCACCTCGGGAGAGTGCGTAGGTCTGGGTAATACGCTCCAGTCCCAAACGCATGGTTTGACCCGTCTCCCGCCACAGTTGACAATGCGTCGTCGGGTGGCGGATCCTGACAGCATTTCTGTTTTCGGGCCGGGAGAAGAGGGCTAGCGTGGCATCCGATGCAGTTCCCGGTTCCGAGGAGCACCAGACCCGAGAGAACGTGACATCTCTTCTCCAGCGCGTCTGCAGCAATGCTGACCCGGCGGGCGACGCGGGCGACGCGGCCGACTCGCTTCTGGCGCTGATATACGAGGAACTCAAGAAGTTGGCACGTGGGCGGTTGGCTCGCGAGTATCGAGATCGATCGATTGTCGCGACCGACTTGGTGCATGAGTGCTACTTGCGACTCTTCGAATCGAACGAAGAGGCACAGTGGGAAAATCGCGCTCACTTCTTCGGGGCTGCCGCGGAAGCGATGCGTCGGATCCTGGTGGAACGAGCTCGTTCGGCCAAGCGGTTGAAGCGCGGTGGCGATCGGCAACAGATCGGTCTCGAAGAGCAAGCTCTCCCGGGCATCACGAACCCGAGTTTGGGCTCGGAACCACCGGGTGAAGATGAGCTGCTCGCTCTCGATCGAGCGGTGACTGAACTCGAAACGCACGACGTGCGCCTGGCGCAGGTGGTCAAGCTGCGCTACTTCGCCGGGCTGACTGTTGCCGATGCTGCGCGTGCTCTCGATCTCACCGAACGGACCGTGCACCGAGATTGGGCAGCGGCGCGTGCTTGGCTTCACCGGAGACTGGCCAAGAGTGTCGGACTCGATGACGTCGAATCACCTTGAGGTACGCTTCGGTTCTGGTCGCGAACGGACACCCACTCAATGACCCCCGCTGACGATGACCGGCACGCACTGAAGATCTACCGCCAGGCTCTCGACGAGTCGGGCCCTGATCGCGAGCGCTTTATTCGCGGGCAGTGCGGCGAAGATCACGCGCTTGAAGCTGCAGTGCGCGACCTGATGAAGACGTCCGACGACACCGGTGTCCTCGACCGAGCACCGTCGAACTTGTTGCATGCCGATTCCGATGTGTCGGGGGATTGGATCGGTCCGTACCGCGTGCTCGAGACCATCGGACGCGGAGGGATGGGCATTGTCTACCTCGCCGAGCAACGTGAACCTATCGAGCGCCGTGTGGCCCTGAAGCTGATTCAACCGGGGCTGCAAACCGACGAAATCCGCGCTCGATTCGAAGGCGAACGGCGAGCGCTCGCGATCATGAGCCACCCCAACATCGCGCGGGTGTTCGACGCCGGTCACACCGAAGACGGCCGGCCGTACTTCGCTATGGAGCATGTTCCAGGGCAGACGATCACCGACTTTGCCAACTCACAGCGGCTGACGGTCGACGAACGGCTCAAGCTGTTTCTCGAGGTGCTGGATGCGGTGCGCCACGCGCACCAGAAAGGAATCATCCACCGCGACATCAAACCCGGGAACGTTCTCGTCGGTTCCGCCGAGGGGCGCGCTCGCGTAAAAGTCATCGATTTCGGCGTTGCCAAAGCCGTCGATCGTCGGTTGACCCCGGACACGGTACACACGTGGTCGGGTCGTCTCGTCGGCACCCTCGAGTTCATGAGCCCAGAGCAGGTCGGGGCGGAGCGCAGCGTCGACGATACGCGATCGGACGTGTACGCGTGCGCCATGCTGCTTTACGAACTGTTAGTCGGTGCGTTGCCGTTTGATCGTGAGCGATTCGAATCGTCGAGCCTGGCCGAGATCCACCACCTCATCTGTGAGGCAGAGCCGCCCAAACCTAGCCATCGGATCAGCGAGGTCTTTGAGCGCGGCGTGGATGTCGCCGTGAAACGTCAGGTCGATCCCAGCCAGCTCGCCCGAGTTCTTCGCGGCGATCTCGACGCGATTGTCATGAAAGGGCTAGAGAAAGCGGTCACCCGCCGTTACCAGAGCGCCGGCGAGTTTCGCGACGACATCGTCCGCTATCTCGAAGATCGGCCGATCGAGGCGCGACCGCCCAGTGCGACGTATCAAATGAAGAAGTTCGTCCGACGTCACCGGGTTCCGGTCGCGGCGGCGCTGCTGATCTTCGTCGCCGTGACGTCCGGGATGATCGTCGCGTGGCACGGGCTGTCGGCGGCGGAGCGGGCGTTAGTCGACGTCAAGATCGAGTCGGCGAAGTGGCGCGCCGCCCTCACGTTCTTCGAGGACATGCTGGCATCGGCGAGCCCCGAGACCGTTCAAGGCCGAGACGCGCCGGTCTTGCTCGAGGCCGTGCAGTTTGCGGCTGACCGCGCCGGTACACAGCTCGAACAGTTTCCCGAGGGCGAAGCCTCGGTGCGCTGTACCATCGCCAAGGTGTTCTTGAGTCTCGGTCGAATTCAGGACGCACAGAAGCAAGTGACGCTCGCGGAGAAGCGCTACGCGCTTCTCGAGGAGCCACCGCCTACCCTCAGTGCAGAAGTGTTGCACAGTCGTGGCGTCGTCGAGCTTGCGCTCGGGAACCTGGAGAACGCGACGACGGCGTTGAATGAGTGCCTAGAAGTTGTCGGCAAGATTCCGATCGGCGATCCCAAGCGGAGCTTCCTGCGTTCGCGGGTTCGCATGGAGCTGTGCCAAGTGCTGCTGCATACCCGGGACCACGACCGAGCCGAGCGGCTGGCCCGCGAGGCGATCGAGATTGCGGCCCACTCGAACATCCCCGCGCACGATCGGCTTGCGTTCGACAATCAACTTGCGCTCGTGCTCAAGGCGAAAGGTCAGTTCCCAGAAGCGGAGCGACTGTATCGACAGTGCCTGGAGCGTAGCCGAAGCCTCGGGGAGAACCACCCGTTCACTCCCCAGTTCGAAAGCAACCTCGGCATGTTGCTACTCTTTACCGACCGCGCGCAAGACGCCGAGGTCTTGTTCCGATCGTCCCTCGAGACGCGGCTGCGTGTCTTGGGTCCGAAGCACGAACGTCTTGCCGAGAGCTACAACAACCTGGCGTTGGCCGAGCAGAACTTGAAGAAGATCGATGCGGCCATCGAGAACTTCATGAATGCGCGGGAGATTCTCGAAGGGAACGTCGGGCCGACCCACCCTCACCTGGCGAGTCTCTCTTTCAATATCGCGGAGTTGTACGAGCAGAATGGCGACGCCCTGAAGGCGGTTCCCGAGTACCAGAGAGCGGTGGCTATCGACGAGAGCAACTACGGCGCGGAACACTTATACGTCGCGCGCGGGCGGTTCCAGTTGGCGCGCGCTCTGTTTCGCTCCGGAAATGCGAAGGACGCCGAGCCCATTGCGAAGGACGCGGTGCGGAGCTACGAGGGGGCGAAGGACGTTGAACCGTGGCGGTTGGGTCGCGCAAAGAGCCTGCTCGGCGCTTGCCTCGCGGAACTAGCGAGGTTCGAAGAAGCTGAAGTGGAGCTTCTCGACGCCTTCGAGCGAACGCACGCAGAGTTGGGTCCGGAGCACAAGCGCACGCTGACCATTCGATCCGCACTGCGAAAGCTCTACGAAACGTGGGGCAAACCAGAGAAACAGTCGCACTGGCAGTGAGATCGGCCGGGCCTCTCGTGCGGACTAGGTGTTCGTTCAGGTCTTGTCGAGCGGCAACGGAGGTGCCCGATGCTTGCGGAGGCTCATCGCCCCCTGTGTACTCGCGAGATTCGCGGGAAGCGCAGCCTGCGCGGCTTCGCCTGATGAAGAGTCCGGGCGAGTGTTCGAGCCACGCCACGATGCGCCCTGCAAAGGAACCTTTGAGGCGCATTACCGGATGACGCGCCAGCATGGCGTGTGGTTCAATCCTGGCGGGTCACGGGGTAAGAACCTGAATGCCATGCCTGGCTACGCCTAAACTCCAACCTATGAGTGCGGGCTACTGGTCCGCGGGCTCGCCCGCGCCCTTCACATCGGGGATCGCTTCATGAGGATCTCGCCAGAAGCTGAACGCAATCCCGTACTCCCAGTCGTTGGCGTCCTCGGATACACCCCAGGCGCCGTACAACGTCGACTGCAAGTTGCCGGCGTTGCTCTCATAGATCGTGCTACCGCCGACTCGAATCGTGTTTCGTGGTCCGCCATTGCGGCTCAGGCTGGCGTCGCCGTAGAACTCAGCCGTGAACCCGGCGACGCCGACGCCCAGCGAGTAGTCCAGCTGAGACAGCGTATCGACGTCACCGTCGGCCGAGTAGTGATCACTGATCCAGCTCACACCGAGGCTTCCGAAGGTTCGCACGATTCCTTCGTACTTCACTGGTTTTGTGAACGTAATTCCGACGCGCGGATCGACTCGGCGCGATGAGACCGAGCGCGATCCGGTCGGTAGTGATACGTCGGCGTAGAGTGCGGCCGTGACGCCCGTCTCTTCGTCGTTCATGAGCTGAATTTTTCCACCGAGACGAAGGTCACCGTGGCCGCTGTTGTTCATCTTCGGAGTCGTACGGTCGTCGATCTCCTCGGACAAGAATCCCGCGAACCCGATGGACAGTTCCATCTTGGGGCCCATCCCGGTTCGAACCGTCGTCTCCATCACTTGGTCGGTCGTGCGCTTGACGCCCGCATCGTCGTTGCGGCTGCGTCGCATCGTGAACTCGTAGATCTTGAAGCCATCGGTGACTATCCGGGAGCTCATTGTTCGAGTGTTGTTGTCGCTGATTCCGGGCCAGAACGTGAACTGGTCGCTCTCGTCGGCTTCGTCGCCTTCTTGTGCGGCCGGATCATCGGGCACCGCGGCGTCGACTGGATCTCCGCCGAGTGGAGGCGTCTCGACCGGACTGTCTTGGGCGTGAGCGGGTTGACTCAGCGCGAGGGCGAGACAGACCAGTGCAAGCGGAAGGGATTTCATAGAGCTCAGATTCCTTTCGAGGGGGCGTTTGTTGGGTAGGAGCAAGTGAGCAGAGCGGTCGACGCGTCGACTGCGTATTCTCGGAAATATCTAGCTGAAGAGGGCTCGAGTCAACGTTTCCGCTCGGCCAGCTCGATGTGGTAGAGCTTCGGCCAGTATTTGCCGGTGACGAGCAGGCGTTTCTTCTCAACGTCGTAGGCGATGCCGTTGAGGACTTCGGATTGGTGAGCGCGCCGTTGGGCGGCGGGAAGCAAACCGGTGAGATCGATCCAGCCCACGACCTGGCCGTCTTTGGGGGATATCCGCACAATCTGATCGGTCTGATAGATGTTCGCGTAGATCTCGCCGTTGATGTACTCGAGTTCGTTGAGGTTGCGAAGCGAGCGCCCGCGATCCTTGACGGTGAGCCGCCGGACAACTTTGTAGCTCTTGGGGTCGAGAAATCGAAGCGTCGGCGTGCCGTCCGAGAGGATCAAGTGAGTGCCGTCGTGGGTAAGTCCCCACCCCTCGCCCGAGTACTTGAACGAACCGATCTTCTTGAACGTCTTCTTGTCGTAGACGAACGCGACGTTCTCTTTCCAAGTCAGCTGGATGATCTTGTCTTCCCAAATCGCGATTCCCTCGCCGAAGTAAAGGGCGTCGAGGTCGATCAAGTTGACGGGCTCCCCCGTATCGAGATCGAAGCGGCCGAGCAGTGACTCTCCGTAGTGTCCGGTTCCTTCGTAGAGTAACCCCTCGTGGTAGACGAGTCCTTGGCAGTAGTGGCGAGGGTTGTGGGGGTAGCTTTTGATGACCTTGTAGCCGTAAATGGTCGGGGTCACCTTCTTCGGTTTCGCCGGAGTGTCGCCGGTGGGTTTCGACTGGCCGGGCTGGGTCGAAGCCAGCTCATCGCTGACTCCGGCGTGCGTCGACCGGTTGCGGGATACGATCACCCCGACGATAACCGCGAGCACCAGCACGGTCGTCACTACCGGCACGATCCAGCGGGCCGACGAAGAGCTGGGCGCTTCGCTGGGGAGCTCACTCCGAGCTTCTCGACGCCGTTCGGCGCGGGATTTCTTCTTGCCACTCATGCCGAAACGATAGGCCGTTCCGTGGCCGGAAGCGAGCCCATATCTCCCGAGAAGGGACGATGTGACCCCGAAAGCCCAATTCTGCTTGGCCTGGCCCCAGTTGTCGTGTTAACACGCGCGACCACCCCAGGAAGAAGCAGTGCGATGACGACTCTCCGATTTGACGAACTGAAGACCGAACCGACACCCTTCGAAGAGATCCAGGCCACCTACCAGCGACTCGGGGCCGCACTCGACGAGGCGCAGAGCGCAGCGGCGTGCGTCACCGTGGTCCGCGAGTGGGACGACTTTCTTCGTCAGCTCGAGACGTGGGGGTCGCTCGCCTACGTGCGGTTCTCCCAGGACACCGGGAACGCCTCGTACAAGAAGGACCGCGACGAATACGACGAGCTGTCTCCCAAGATGACCGAACTCAAGCTGGGATTCGTGCGCCAGCTGCTTGCCTCTGAGCATCGGGCTGGAATCGAGGTAGAGCTCGGGTCGTACGCCTTCCAGCGCTGGGAGTGCGAAGTCCTGACCTACGATCCCGCCATCGAGTCGCACAAGATTCGCGAGTCGAAACTGCGGTCGGAGTACGAAGAACTTCTCGGTTCGGCCGAAATCGAGTTTCGCGGGACCCAGTACAACTTGTCGACGTTGGGGAAGTTCAGCGAAGACGCCGATCGCGACACTCGTCATGAGTCGAGCGTCGCACGGTGGAATTGGTTCAGCGACAACGGCGAGCAACTCGACCGAATCTTCGATGACTTGGTCAAGGTGCGCGCTGAGATGGCCACTGCGCTGGGGTTCGATTCCTATACCGAACTCGCGTACCGATCGCTCACTCGAACCGACTACGGACCCGAAGATGTCGCCCGCTACCGGGAGGCGGTTCGTGAGCACGTCGTTCCTGTCGCCACGGAGATTCGGCGTCAGCAAGCGGACCGTCTCGGCGTCGATCGATTGATGTTCTGGGATCAAGCGGTGTTCGACCCTAAGGGGAATCCAGCACCACAAGGGGGTCACGACGATCTTGTTCGAGCGGCGCAGACCATGTTCGACTCTATGGGACACGGGCTCGGCGAGTTCTTTCGCCTCATGAACGACTCTCGACTGATGGATCTCGAGGAGCGCAAAGGCAAAGCTGTCGG
>JAJFFE010000210.1 GCA_021776775.1 Planctomycetota bacterium
CGCCCTCGACGTACTCCATGGCGAGGTAGAGCTGCCCGCTGTCGGTGCGCCCAGCGTCAAACACGCTGGGAATACCGGGGTGGTCCATTCGCGCCATATTGTCGCGTTCGAGTTCGAAGCGGCGCATCAACTGATCACTCAACAGATCAGCGCGGATCGTCTTGAGGGCCACAGTTCGATGAACCGGTTCGGTTTGACGCGCGAGATAGACGGTACCCATTCCGCCGACCCCGAGCTGACGCTCGATCACGTAGGGACCCACCCGCTCCTGCGGCGGGTCCGCTACCGTGCCGGGATCGCGAATGACGACACCCCGGCCGTCTTCGAGCTCGGGATCGTCGTGCTGCAACAAACCGCGTAGCTCTCGACCGAGATCGGAGTCGAGCTTGTCAATCTCTGCGAGTTGCTGCTCTCGCTCGAGTGGCGGCAGTTGAATCAAATCGTCGAAGAGCTGTTCGAGCTCGCTGTCACTATTCGAGCTCATGGCCGTCACCTTCGTTGTCGCTCATGTAACGACGCAACCACGCCCAGGCAAATCGCCACTTGCGGCGAAACGTCGCCGGAGAAACCCCGAGTACCTTCGCAGTCTCATCGGCTCCGATTCCCGCAAAGTAGCGCAGCAGAACCAGGCGGGCCGACTCGGGGTGGTGAATCTCGAGCTGATTCAACGCTTCGTGCAACGAGACAATGTCGTCGTCAGGAAGATCGACTTCGAGATTTGCAAGCTCGATCGGAAGGCGTTGGCGATCGCCGCCCCGTTTCAGACTGCTCTTCTTGCGAGCGCTCTCCACGAGGATATCGCGCATAGCGCGTGCGGCATCGAAGAAGAAGTGACCGCGCGTCTCCCACGACTGCAACCCGCGCTGCTCGAAGCGCACGTAGACTTCGTGGACGAGCGCCGTCGCTTGCAGCGTCGACCCCGGGCTTAACCGCGCCATCTTGCTCGCGGCGATCCGGCGTAGCTCGTCATAAACCTGCTCGAACAACTCCGCTCGGTTCGATTCGAAATCGTCGGCGGCCGGAGCCAGTTCGTCGGGAGCCACGGCATTGCCTCACGCCAATAGTGCTGATAGCGGTCCTGAGTTGCGTCATTGCCTCATGAACCATTGAACCGCTCCGAGAGGGTCGCGGGACGATTCTCCCTTTCCCCCGGTCGACTAGCAACCGCGATCCGTGGTCGTCACGGGTCACTCGTGACTCGCGGCCGAGAACGAATCTCGAGATTCTTGCAATTCCGTGAGCACTTTCCGATTCAGTTCACGGGATCTATGACGAGCGCGTTTTCCGCGACTCTCCGAAAGGGTTCAGCCCATGCCACGCCACCTCTGGATCGTCGTCAACGTAGCCATACTCGCCTTCCTGACCATGAGTTCCGTCGCCCGCGCGGATGTCGACTCGATCGAACCATCCACGGTGTCGTACTTCGGAGGCACGGTCCTCACCATCGAAGGCAGTGGGCTCCCAACCATCCTCGAGTCCGTGTTCATCAACGGAGTCGAGCTGACCATTACCTTCTCGAGTTCGACTCTGTACGAATGCATCGTCCCCCCGATGACTATTGGCGGACCCTACGATCTGGAGATTTGGTTCCAGAGCATCTTCGGCGGTTCGGTTCTCGCCGAATCGGTGCCGGGGGCGGTCACCATCAGCGGGCCGTTGTCCGTGGAGTCGGCGACGCCGAACATCATAGCAGTATCCCCGAGCGCCCAGACCATCACCATCGCCGGGGAAGGGTTCACCGATAACACCCAGTTCACCTTGGTCGGAGAGCCGGGCACGTTCGCGCTCGACCCCAAGGACTTCGTCAGCGCGACCGAGCAAGTGGCGCACGTCTTGTTTCCCCAAGTACTTCCCGGCCTCTACGAGATTCGCGCACAGGACGGGTTCGCGGGCGGCCCGCCGGTGATCGCCACGCTCCCGGTCGGACTGCTCGTGGTGCCGCCGATCGACGCGACGGTGTTCACACCGCAAGAGATCTCCTACCTCGGACAGACGACGTGTCGCGTGTTCGGGGTCGGCTTCACGCCGGTCAGTGAAGTGTGGCTCGGCGGCAACCCCCTACCGACGACGTTTGTCTCGCCGACCGAGCTGAACTGCGTTCCGCCCCACTCGTTCGATACTCCGGTCACCGAGTTCTTCGACGTGACGATTGTCGACCCGATCTCCGGCACCGACACGATTCCCAACGCCGTGCGATACCGCGGTCCCTTGGCCATGCTCAGTACCGACCAACCGGTGGTCCTCGCCGGACAGCCGAACTACACGCTCGATCTGTACGGCGACGGTTTCATTCCCGGGGCAGTGGTGGAAATCGGTGGTGAGCAGCACGTGATCGGCGGCGGAGTGACCTACACCGAAGCGTTCTTCACGTCACTTCCGGTGGGTGTGCACGACATTCGAGTCACCGCGACGGTGGCGGTCACGGCAGGTGCACCACTGACGACGGTAACGGCGGTACTGGAAAACGGCATCACGGTCGCCCCCAACGTCTCGCCCTCACTGATCTCGGTCCACCCCCCCTTCGTCTGCACCGAAGGCGGGACGTCGATCCTCGTCGTCGGAGAGAACTTCATTCCCGAGACGCAGTTCCGGATCGCCGGTCAGCCGCTCGAAAACGCGACCGTCAGCCTCGACGGAACGAACATCATGGGTATCGCCCCCGCCAGCACGAGCCTCGGCCCCGTCACCGTCGAGGTGCTCGACTTCCGAGGTAGCGACATGGCCGTGGATCTCGCTGAGTACACGTCGACGTGCGCCACTCTTCCCCCACCCAGCGAGTTCGAAGCGACGCGCGCCTACGGAGTCGCTCGATTCCACTGGTTCAATCCAGTCGTGTACGACTTCATCGACGTCTACGACGAATCTGGAACGCTCGTCGAAACCTTGCCCGGTGACGCCAGTAGCTATGAAACACCGGCCCTAGGCGATACCACCGCGCTGCAGTTCGTCGGCCGAACGGAGACCGAGCTTTCCAGCCAGATCTTGATTGCGGCACTGGCCCACAACTGCAACTACCCCCCGCCTCGCGGCGGCGCGGTGACGCACGGAAGTCTGGACATGGTGTTACGCGGCGGACATGCGCCCGCCGACGTCGACCGCTGCGTGTACGGCATACCTCTTCCGCCCGAAGCGTACGTCTTCCCGCCCCAGCCGCATCGGCAAGGGGGCGTCACCGTCGGTATGTTTTCGCAGGCGTGGATGGCTGGCTTGTTCCCTCGCGATGTGTTGCGGCTCGG